>DRDE01000055.1 GCA_011040095.1 Nitrospirota bacterium | reverse complement strand
CCATCTTTTAGCCGGCCCGAATGCGGCCCCAGGATTGATCCCGATGAGCGGGAACCCGGCATCCGGGAAATAAGACGAGAGCAGGTCTCTTGCATGCCCTCTTTCATCATCGGTTAAATATATGTAGGGTCGTGTTTCTGCTGTTTTAATGCCTGCAGACCTGAGGAGGTACAGGTAGTAATGTACCTGATGCTGTTTAAGACTGTCTTTTGCCACAGGTATTGCCTTTGTCAGGAGAAAACCCCGCCAGTCCCTTTTGTAACCGATTATCTCCGGGATCCCTGCGAGCCGTGAAATAAGCGCGGCATCAAAGGCATTCTGGAAGAGTACGGCAATATCGAATTTGCTTCTACGCAATATTTTTGCAAGTCCGGGTTTCCCGGCAAAACCGTGGAACCTGTCGTCATAAAGGATTATTTCGTCTATATCCGGACTCTCCTTGAAGATATCCGAAACCCAGGGTTTCACTAACAGGCTTATGCGGGCATGGGGAAATGCCTTGCGAACGGATCTTATGGCGGGCAGTGTGAGTACGGCGTCTCCGATCCAGTTCACTCCCCGTATCAGGATTTTTTGTGGTTGTCTGGACACTCTCTGAAATCCGCTGAAATAATTTTACTTCTTTGTTTTTTTATTTTTAATGTCCTTATTGTTTTTTTTCTTTTTGCCGCTGTTGTTATTTTCCGCTTCTTTTTCACCTTTCAGGGCTTCCGAGAATTCTTTCAGCTTTTTTGTAACTATGGAATTGAATGTCCCTCCAGGGTAAGTCCCGTCAGGCTGCAATGCTCCGGGGGGCATCCCGGTAAGAATTTCTATGCCGTCCTCTATATTATCAATCGAATATATATTGAATTTGCCGTCGGCAACCGCTTCAATTACTTCATTATTCAACATGAGGTGTATCAGGTTCCGCCGGGGGATAATTACGCCGTGCTGCCCGTTCAGACCGGAAAGCTTGCATACCTCAAAAAATCCTTCTATCTTTTCATTTACTCCCCCGATAGGCTGGACTTCCCCATGCTGGTTCATGGAGCCTGTTATGGCGAATGACTGTTTAAGCGGCACCCCGGCTATGCTGCTCAACAGGGCATATATCTCGGCGCATGTAGCGCTGTCGCCTTCGACCCCCCCGTATAACTGTTCGAACGTGAGGGACGCAGTCAGGCTGAGAGACTGCTTTACGGCATATTTCCCGCCGAGGTAAGCGGTAAGTATCAATATCGCCTTCTCATGGATTTTGCCGCTCATCTTTGTCTCTCTCTCAATATTCACAATGCCCGCTCTTCCCGCATAAGTCCTGGCCGTGATCCTTGAAGGCATTCCAAACCGGTAATCTCCGAGATCAAGCACTGAGAGCCCGTTGACCTGCCCGACAACAGCCCCCTCCGTGTCAATAAGGATTGTCCCTTCCCGGGTGGCCTCGAGTATTTTTTGCTCTACCTTGTTGCAGCGATACTTCCTTTCTTCAAGCGCCTTGTCAACATCTCCGGCGGTTACTATGGTATTTTTATTGAACCTTGACCAGTGATCGGCTTCCCTGAGAATATCCGCTATGTCGCTGAATTTGGCTGATAACTTCCACTGGTGTTCGGCAAGTCTTGAGCCGTATTCAATAATCTTTGCGACTGCATCCCGGTCAAAAGGCAGCAGACCCCTTTCATCGCATTTTGTCTTCACAAAACCGGCATATTTGAGCATGTTTTCCGCATTTCTATCCATGCGGTTTTCATAATCAGCCTTTACCTTGAACAGTTCCCTGTATTCCTCGTCAAGATTATACAGCATGTAATATAGATGGGGGCCCCCCGTCAATATTATTTTTACATTAAACGGGATTGCCTCAGGCCTGAGTGTGACTGTCGAGATCAGGCGGTATTGCTCCCATATGTCTTCTATATTCATTTCCTTGTTTTTTATTGTTCTTTTAAGTGCGTCATAGGCAAAAATATTTTTAAGGAGTTCAAGGGCGTCTATGACGATATACCCGCCGTTTGCCTGTTGAAGGGAACCGGCTTTTATCATTGTGAAATCCGTCATTGCCACACCATACTGCAATTTGTGTTCAACTCTTCCAAAGAGGTTGTAATAGGTCGGGTTCGTTTCAACCACAACCGGGCTTCCTTTTAAATCCCGGTTGTTAACAAAGACATTAACGGAATACCTGACAAATGACGGCTCTGATTTCGCGGGTTTTACAAACGGAAGGGCCGGGGCCTGTTCTTCCTGCGGCTTAAAGTCTTCGAGGTGTTCAAGAATATCTTCTTTTACTTCCTCAAAGTAACCGGGGACGTCTGCATTGTCTTTATATTTGTTTTTTAATTCATCGATCCTGTGTCCTACGGAAGAGAGAGTGGCCTGGCGTTCAAGGTCTTTCATTATATCCTTGATTTTCTTTTCTTCTTCTCTTACAATCCTGATTACATCGTCAAGTTTTTCCTGGAGTTCCTTCCCTATGGCTTCGATCTTCTTTTTCACGCCCGGCTCAAGATTCTCATATTCTTCCTCACTCAATGTTTCGCCCGTTGTCTTTACAGGGACAAGAATGAGCCCGCTGACAGTTTTCCGCAATGTAAAGTTTTTTTTCTTTGTCTCCTTTTCAAGGTCTGCAAAATGCTTCTTTTGTTTTCGCTGGAAGTCCTCAAGTTTTTTGGTGCGTTGTTTTTCATACTCTTTTGATTCAAAGATTTTCGGGATATCCTCCCGGAGCACCGTTATCAGCTCATCCATATCTTTTTGAAAGGAGGCGCCTCTTCCGGGGGGCAGGCTGAGAGCGCGGGGTATGTCCGTATTGTTGAAATTATAGACATAACACCAGTCATTAGGCACAGGCTCTTTTTTTGATTTTTCTTCCAGTATTGTTTTGATGGTGGTCAGTTTGCCTGTTCCGCTCTCACCGAGAATATATATATTGAATCCGTGGCTGTCTATATCCAGGCCGAACTTTAAAGCGCTCAATGCCCTTTTCTGTCCGATGGTTTCCGTCAGGGGAGTAATTTCATCTGTTGTCTCAAACGGTAATTCATCTGTTTCACAGCAAAAGCAAAGGTCTTCTTTATCGGCTTTTCTTAACATGCGCCCACCTCCCGGTTTCAGTATACAAATGCATGTTACAGGATACAGGGTTTCAAGTTCAAGATGCAAGAAAATTAAATACTTGCAGGATGGTAACAGTTCAGCCCTTACTTCTAACGGCTGAACATCATTGAAAATTCTAAAATGCAAAGTGAAAATATCAAAATAATGAGATATTTTCTTAATAATTTTGCATTTTTCAATTTAAAATTTTCATTTTTCATTGAAGTTCAGACATATCTTCAAATGGCTGAACTATTACGCAGGATGCAGTTGTCAGGGGGCAGGGGGCAAAAAGAACAGTCCGGTTCCAGAATCTTCAAATTTCATCCTGCCCACTGACAACTGCACCCTGCATTAGAGTTTAAAACCTTATTCATCCCCTGGGATGATGCTGTTTGTGGATTTTTCTCAGTCTCTCGGGTGTGACCTTGGTATATATCTGAGTTGTCGATATGTCCGTATGTCCGAGCATTTTCTGAAGCGCTCTCAAGTCCGCGCCGCCGTCCAGGAGGTGGCTTGCAAAACAGTGCCTGAGGGCATGAGGGGATATATTTGTCGACAATTGCGCTGAATACTGTTTTATTAATTGCCACAACCGTTGTCTTGTCATGGGCTTGCCTCCTTTTGCAAGAAACAGGAACCGGCTGGTTCTTTTCTTCAGGAGTTCAGGCCTTGATTCTTCAATGTATTTTTTTACTGTTGCCAGCGCCTTTTCGTTCACGGGAACCACCCGCTCCTTTGAACCTTTCCCTGTTACAGTGATAAACCCCGCCTCAAAGTTTATGTCGCCCAGTTTTATATTAATCGCCTCGCTTGCCCTCAGCCCCGAGGAATAAATAATCTCAAGCATTGCCCTGTCCCGCAAGGAGAGTTTTTTGCCTTCCGGTTTTTTCAGCAATATTTTGACTTCTTCCGTTCCGATGATCCTGGGAATGCGTTTCCATCCCTTTGGGGTCAAGAGGTTTTCAATCGGGTCTTCCCCTGTTATCCCTTCCATCAGCATGAACTTGCAGAGTCCCCGCAGGGCGGCGATATTCCTTGCTAAAGTTGAGGCCTGATTTCCGGAATTACGAAGATGATTGATAAAGGAAAGAAGATCGCTTCTTGTGAAGTTTGTTATCTTTTTACCGCCTTCTTTAAGCCAGCCGCTGAATTTCCGAATATCTCTCCTGTAGGCTTCCAGTGTGTTTGCTGCAAGCCCTTTTTCTACCGTCAGATAATTAAAGAATCTTTCTACCGGGTCTATCATTTATTCCAGGTGACTACTCAGGCGCGAAGGGTTACAGAAATACAGGAAAAGTTTTTTCATTCTTTTTTTCACTTTGCGCCTACCTGAGCAGAAAACCGGCCCACTATAATTCAAGCCTCCCGAGGGCTTCTTCAATCCTGTCAAGGCCTTTTTTGATGTTGTCCATGGATGTCGCGTATGAGAGGCGTATGTGCCTGTCATCACCAAAAGCCGATCCCGGGACCAGCGCAACTTTTGCCTGTTCAAGAAAATAAGTCGACAGTTCAAGAGAGTCGTTTATCGGGGTACCATTGAATTTTTTGCCGAAGTGGGCCGAGACATTCGGAAACGCATAAAAAGCCCCT
>DRDE01000054.1 GCA_011040095.1 Nitrospirota bacterium | reverse complement strand
GAAGACTGCGCTTGCACACATAATTGCCCGAAAGACCCGTGCATTTTTCATATCTTTAAATGCCGTCACTTCAGGGGTGGGGGAGATAAAAGAGGCATTAAAAGATGCAAGAAAGGCTGACAGGGTAATTCTCTTTGTTGACGAGATTCACCGGTTCAACAAGCTGCAGCAGGATGCCCTGCTGCCTGATGTTGAAAACGGTACCGTAACACTGATAGGCGCCTCTACCCGGAACCCGTTTTTTTCTATAATACCGGCTCTCTCTTCCAGGTCAATGATCTTTCAGTTCTTCCCCTTAAGCGAACCTGAAATCAAAATCCTGCTCGAAAGGGCATTGCGGGACAGAGAAAATGGGGTTGGCGACTTAAACATAAAAATGGAGACTGACGCCCTTGACTTCATTGCAACAGCCTCGGAAGGTGATGCAAGGAGGGCATTGAACACACTTGAAATGGGCGCTTTTATGATTAAACGCACAAAATGCTCAAGCTATGATATTGAACTGGCAAAAGAAGTTTTACAGAAGAAATCGCTTTATTACAGTGAAGATGAACACTATGACACCATTTCAGCCTTTATAAAAAGTATGCGCGGAGGAGACCCCGATGCCGTTTTATACTGGCTGGCGAAGATGATAGAGGCAGGGGAAGACCCGTTGTATATTGCCCGGAGGATTGTCATCTGTGCTTCTGAAGATGTTGGAAATGCAGACCCCAGGGCGCTGCAGGTTGCAGTATCAGCTATGCATGCAGTTGAATTTACAGGTATGCCCGAGGCACGGATTCCATTGGCACAGGCTGCAATCTATATAGCAATGGCACCCAAAAGCAATGCTTCATACAGCGGGATAGAAAGGGCATTATCAAACGTCAGGGAAGAAAGGCTTGAGTCCGTACCCGCTCACCTGAAAGGCACGGGTTACAAAGGTGCCTCCCGTCTCGGGGCAGGAGCCGGATATAAATACCCGCATGATTACAAGGGGCAGGATGTAGATCAGCAATACATTACGAAAAGAAATATTTTCTTTTTTCCATCTGAAGAGGGATATGAAAGAACATTCAAGAAAAGACTATGTAAAAGGAGGAGCAGATAATGAATAGCACAGTGTATCTCTTTGTTGTTCTGGTTGCAGGACTTGCCGCTGGTTTCGTTTTATCACTCTTATACAATAAAGTCAGTGCAGGTAAAAAATTAAAAGAAGTGGATGAAAAGGCCGAGAGGCTTTTGAATGATGCCAGGAAAGAAGCCAAAACCATTAAGAAGGAAGCCCAGCTTGAAGCCAGGGATGCAAGTCTTCTATTGAAGACTGAGGCTGAAAAAGAATTAAAAGAGCGCCGCTCGGAACTGAACCAGCTTGATAAAAGACTGAGGCAGAGAGAGGAGATGTTTGACCGGAAGATCGACCAGCTTGATAAAAAAGAGTACCATTTCAGCAGAAAAGAGAGGGAACTTAACAACCGGGAAAAGGGCCTGCAGGAAAAAGAACGGAATTATGAGGCTATCCTTAAAAAGCAGAATGAAACGCTTGAACAGATATCGCAAATGAGTGTTGAAGAGGCCAGGACAGAACTGCTGAACAGGGTTGAGAGTGAATCGAGGTATGAGGCTGCCAGGATAGCAAAACGGGTTGAGGATGAGGCCATTGAATCTGCGGACAGAAAGTCGAAGGAAGTGTTGAGCCTGGCAATACAGCGTTATTCCAGCGACTTTGTCGGTGAGAATACCATCTCTACCGTGAGCCTGCCGAATGATGAGATGAAGGGTAGAATAATAGGAAGAGAAGGGAGAAATATAAGGGCGCTTGAAGCTGCTACAGGGGTTGAGTTTATTATTGACGATACACCGGAAACCGTCCTGCTCTCCTGTTTTGACCCTGTAAGAAGAGAGACGGGAAGGATTTCATTGGAACGGCTTATCAGCGATGGGAGAATACACCCCACGAGAATTGAAGAGGTTGTCGAAAAAGTCAGGAAAGAGATTGCATCAATAATAAAGGAAGAAGGGGAAAAGGCGATTTTCGATCTCGGACTTCACGGCATACACCCTGAATTGGTAAAACTGCTTGGGAGACTCAAGTACAGGACATCTTACGGACAGAATGTCCTCCAGCATTCAAAAGAGGTTGCTTACCTGGCAAGCATCCTGGCAGGCGAACTCAGGGTAGATCAAAAGCTTGCCAAAAGGGCGGGCATCCTCCATGACATAGGGAAGGCTGTTGACCATGAAGTTGAAGGGTCGCATCAGTCAATCGGGGCGGAAATAGCCAGGAAACACGGTGAGAATTCCAAGGTCGTTAATGCCATTCGTGTCCATCACGGGGAGGGGGACCCTGCAACAGTTGAAGCTTCACTTGTAGCCTCGGCCGACGCACTTTCCGCTGCAAGACCGGGGGCAAGAAAAGAAACCCTGCAGGATTATCTGGGCCGGGTTGAGAAATTAGAGGAGATTGCCATGTCTGTTGAGGGAGTTAATAAATCCTATGCAGTCCAGGCCGGCAGAGAAGTGAGGATTATCGTGAAGCCCGATGAAGTCAGTGATGAAGTGTGTGCCCGGATTTCGAGGGACCTGGCGAAGAAAATCGAAGGTGAACTTACTTATCCGGGACAGATCAAGGTCACGGTGATAAGGGAATCCAGATATGTGGAATATGCGAAGTAAAAAACTCAGGTTCAAAGTGACAGAGGCGCAAAGGCGCAAAGTTTAAAAGAAACATACATGAAAATATTATTCATTGGAGACATTGTCGGCAAGACCGGGAGAAAGGCGGTAAAGAAAGGCCTCCCGGATATTGTCAATAAACTGAAGATTGATTTTGTAATAGCAAATGTCGAGAATGCCGCCGGAGGTTTCGGCATAACAAAAGCTATTGGAGAAGAACTCCTCGCACTCGGCATTGATATCATGACCTCGGGCAATCACATATGGGACAAGAAAGAGGCCGTCACATACCTGCCCAAAGAAAACAGGTTATTGAGGCCCGCTAATTATCCCGGGGGCGTCCCTGGAGAGGGTTCAATCGTCATGAGTGCGTCTTCGGGTGAAAAGATCGGCGTACTGAATCTTTCGGGCAGGGTATTCATGCAGCCCCTTGACTGCCCTTTCCAGGCTGCAAAAAAAGAGATACCGGCACTCAAAGAACAGGCATCAATCATTATAGTTGATTTTCACGCAGAGGCAACGTCCGAGAAGTGCGCAATCGGCTGGTTCCTTGATGGAGAAGTAAGCGCTGTAATCGGCACACATACACACGTTCAGACGGCTGATGAAAAAATACTGCCTAAGGGCACGGCTTTTATAACGGACGTCGGCATGACAGGGCCTGTAAACTCAATTATAGGCGTAAAGAAAGAACAGATAATAAATAAATTTCTCACCCAGATACCTGTCCGCTTCGAGACGGCAAAAGGCGAGTCCCTGCTCTCCTGCGCTGTAGTGGAAATAAATCCGAAAACAGGGATGTCGACTTCAATACAGCGGCTGCAACTTACTTTTGCCTGAATTGTAACAACCCCCTTTTCCAACGGGGGGGGGCTGTTCAGTCTTGTGGGTAATGCAAAGGAAGAGGGAGCTGAACTATTACAACACACGCTATATCGGGATTAAAACATTTACCGGGAATTGCTGCAAAAAAGGTAACTTCTCAATAAGTTGAGGAAAGGGACTTCTCTCTCATCAAATATTCAAGTTGAGGTATTGAATTTATGCCCCCTACTCGATCATTGAGAAATTTCCAAAAAGAGACCTTCAATTTTCGACAAGTTTTCTTTAAGCTTGTGAAAGTATCCCTGCATTTTCGACCAGGACTACTCCGTGTACTCCCACTTATTTTTCGCCGTTTGACGTATTCTCGTATATCTGTCTCACTTCCGTTATTATGCAGCGGGATTTCCGGCCGGTCCAAGACCAGGAGGAGTT
>DRDE01000053.1 GCA_011040095.1 Nitrospirota bacterium | reverse complement strand
GCCATCCAGTCTTGTATTGACATCGGAGCTCACATTATCAGCGATTCGCAGTGGGAAACTCCGTCTACGCAGGCTGAAATATTTGAAATACTTGCAGAGAACAAAGTCATTACAAAATCACTTGCGAAAAAGATGATCCAGATGGCTGGATTCAGAAACAGAATTGTGCATGAATATGAAAAGACAGACATGAAAATCGTACACACTGTCTGGAAGAAACATCTCACAGATATTAAGAAATATTGCAAAGCTGTAGTCCTGAAGTATAATTTGTAAGTCTAACGATTTGCAGCCAAACCGGTTATTCCGATTTACTTCACCTGCTTCCATTGATTCAATCATGCCGGGCGTACACAATACAAATGCAGCCGACGGCTAAAAACAACGGCTGATTTGAGGCGTTAGCCCTGAAACCACAAAGACCGAGCAAGTTGCATTTTGCTATATAATGATTTAAAATGATAGCATATTGAGACAATATGAAACATGGAGGTAAACACTATGGCAACAGCAGTACGAATATCGGAAAAACTGGTTGATGAGGCAAGGAAATTCAGCCGTATAGAGCACAGATCCTTAACCGGTCAAATTGAATACTGGGCTACAATAGGTAAATGTGCTGAAGAAAATCCGGACTTAACCTATAGTCTTATCAAAGAAATACTTGTGGGAATAGAAGAATTAGAGCGGGGCGAAAAATCTGAATATAAGTTTGGATAACGGATGAAAATCTTTCAATCAAGAACACTTGAAAACAAAGTCAAGAAATTTTTAAAACAGGAAAAAAGAATATTAGATAAAGAGATTAAAAGAATAATAGAAAATCCTTCTGCTGGAGAAGAAAAGAAAGGAGACCTCCGGGGGGTATATATACATAAGTTCAAAATCAAAACCATTCAGTATCTCCTTTCTTACAGAGTGATTAATGATGGGTTGGAATTAATTATGATTGGTCCACACGAAAATTACTATCGTGATTTGAAAAGTTATTTAAAGAGAAGATAAAAGGAGTCCCCGACAAAGGACAAAGTAATCCCCTTAACTAAGGTACTCGACAGTACCGAGTTCTGTCATTCCGGCTTGTCCGGAATCTATAACCCTTTGATTTTTCCGGATTCCCGACAGGCGGGAATGACAACTGCGTGGACATGACGTTTTCTTTAGAATCAACATGTTAAAAGAGAACTCGGTACTCTTAAGTAAGGTACTAATGGAGGGATTAAACCTCCCCTCTTATGTTAAGAGGGGCTGGGGGAGTTATCCAATCAATTTCTTATTCAACCCCTGAAAGGCTTCTCTTCAGGCAATATCCGGGATATGGCAGACCTGTTTTATTTACCGCGTTTGCTATAATACAATGAATTAAATAATCGGTCACAATTTCTGTTAATTCCCCTTGATCCGAAACCATACAGGTAAGGATTTATAATTTATGAATACAAGCGCCAACACAAAGTCGGATATGGATTACGAATATATTGTCAAGCTTCGCAAACACCCGACCTGGCGTTTGCTGAATGCGGATTCAGCGCCGCTCATTATTGCTTTTTTCTATAAATGCTTTATAAAGCCGAATGTGCGCGCGCTTGCACAGGGCGAGCTTGAAAACAAGCTGGAAGACTACCTTTTCCATTTGCGTAACATTTATGGAGCGCGGCTGTTTCCGCGCTCTTCACGTGAGTACTTAGATGAGTGGGCCAAAGGGGAGCAGGGTTATCTGAGGAAATATTATCCCCCGCATGGTGATGAGCCTGAATACGACCTCACCCCTGCAAGCGAGAAGGCGATTGAGTGGCTCAACTCATTAAAGCAGAAACAGTTTATCGGGGCTGAATCCCGGCTGCTTATGGTATTCCGGTTCCTCAGGGACATTGTCCGGAGCGTTGAAACCGATCCCCAACAGAGAATTGCACAATTGAATAAGGAAAAAGCCGCCATTGATAAAGAAATCGAACGATTGAATAACGGCATTATCGACCCCTATGATGCCACACAGATAAAGGAGCGCTATTTCCAGGTACAGGAAAACGCGCGGGGACTGTTGTCGGATTTCCGGCAAATCGAGGAGAATTTCCGTGAACTCGACCGCCATGTGCGGGAGCTTATTACAATGAGCGAGCAGAGCAAGGGGAAAATGCTGGAAGAGATATTCGGTGAGCAGGACGCAATTAATGACTCGGACCAGGGCAAGAGCTTCCGCGCGTTCTGGGCATTTCTGATGTCACCGGACCACCAGCAGGAGCTGCAGCAATTGCTTGACAGGGTATTCGGCCTGCCGGAGATCGCGGATATCGAAACCGATGATTTTTTGCCGGGGATAAAATATCACCTGATGGACGCAGGGGAAAAAGTGAAGAGGACAAATGCCGGGCTGGTGGAACAATTGCGAAAATTCCTTGATGACAGGGCCTGGCTTGAAAACAAGCGTATCATAATGCTCATACGGGACATCAAAAAACGCGCCATTGAGATAAAAAACACCCTGCCGGACAACAGACACTTTACTTATATCGATGACCTCAGGCCGGGCATTGAACTCCCTATGGCCAGGAGCCTGTTTGCGCCGCCCAGCCGTCCTGTAATAGATGCGGACCCGGAAGCAGGCAGTCCGGATTTTGACGACAGCGTCCTGTTTGAGCAGCATTATGTGGATGAAATGCAGTTGAAGGCCAATATACGGCGCGCCTTAGACAAACAGAACCCTGTCTCGCTTGCGGAGGTCTGCCGCCTTTCCCCTGTTGAAAAGGGACTCAATGAACTGATAATCTATCTTCATCTGGCAAACCTTGATGACAGGGCCGTAGTGGACGGACGTGAAACAGAGATTATTCCCTGGCATAACAGTGAAGGAGCGGCAAAACAGGCGACACTGCCTAAGGTCATTTTTAACAGGTAAATCATGCAGGACAATAATAATCAATCCCGGTTATCACATGTATTGATACATTTAATGAAAAGCGTGCTGTACAGTGACCAGCGCCCGAACCTGTGGCAGGATTTAATGAATCTGCAGGCAGCGGTAATGGACTATGTAAGGCCGCTCGGACTCGAGCTTGTAACAGACGAATCAGAGGGGTATGCCTACCTGCGCCAGATCGTGTCCGATGAAGAGGACGGAAATGCGCTTCCCCGTTTGGTCCATAGGCGCCCTTTAAGCTATCCCGTCAGCCTGTTATGTGTGCTGCTGCGCGAGAAACTTGTGGAAGCGGATGCGGGCGGCGGTGATGTGCGCGTGGTTCTGAGCAAGGAGCAGATAGTGGAATTGATGCAGACCTTTTTGCCCCTGAAAAGTAATGAGGCAAAGCTTATGGACCGGATCGAGACATATATCAATAAAGTGGTGGAGCTCGGTTTTCTCAGGAAATTGAAGACCGACCGCGCCGTCTATGAAGTCCGCCGGATTCTCAAGGCATTTGTTGATGCAGACTGGCTGGCCGACATGAATGATAAACTGAAGGTCTATCGTGAATATGCCATCTCTCAATCTTGAATTCTTTCCCCCTGAGGAGAGCGCCGGCTTCCGGCTGGAGCGCTTTGAGGTCCTGAACTGGGGGACCTTCAATAAGGACATCTGGCATGTTATGCCTGAGGGCAAGAACTCGTTGGTGACCGGGGACATCGGCTCGGGAAAGTCGACCCTGGTGGACGGCCTGCTTACCCTGCTCGTTCCCCCGCGCAAGATCAGTTATAACAAGGCAGCCGGGGCGGACACCAAGGAGCGGAGCCTTGCCTCTTATGTCAGGGGTTACTATAAGAGCGAAAAAAATGATGCGGATCTCTCGGCAAAGGCGGTCGCCCTGAGAGACAAGAACAGCTACAGCGTGCTGCTGGCCTGTTTCCATAATGCGGACTTTGATGAACATCTCACAATAGCGCAGATTTTCTGGCAGAAAGACAACAATAACCAGCCGGAGCGCGCCTACATAGTTTGCGAAGGCAGCCTGAATATAAGAGAGCGCTTCACATCATTCGGCGCAAACATCCTCGACCTGTTCAGGCGGCTGCGCACAATCCCGGGTCTTCAGATGTTTGACAGCTTCACAAAATATGCGTCCAGATTCCGGCGTTTTATGGGCATTTCAGGCGACCAGGCCCTGGAGCTCTTTTACCAGACGGTCTCCATGAAATCCGTAGGCAACCTCACCGACTTTGTCCGCAGGCATATGCTTGAAGAGCCCCGCGTTATCGACCGCGTTGAAGAGATATGCAGGACATTTGACAACCTGAATCGCGCCCACGAGGCAGTCTTAAAAGCCCGGGCCCAGATAGAGGCCCTGACGCCCCTTGTAAATGACTATCTTAAACATGAAGAAATGGCGGTTGCCGAGGCTGAATTACGCCAGTGCCGCGAAGTCATGTATGCCTTTTTTGCGGATCAAAGGGCAGGTCTGCTGAAGACGCGCATTGAAAAAAGGACGGTTGAACGTGAAAAGCTCGGTGATCGCCTCAGGCAGCTTGAACAGCAGATTGCCGAAGTGCGCAGGCATGAAATTGAGATACGGCAGAGCCTGAATGATAACGGCGGAAGACGCCTTGATGAGATCGCGCAAAAACTCCTGCAGCTTGAGCAGGAACAGCAGCGCAAGATGAAGAATGCGGATGAATACCAGCGCTGCTGCCGCTCCCTTGATCTGAGCTCACTGATTAAGGCAGACCACTTTCACGATAACAGGGCCGGCGCCGAAAAACTGCTGGCCTCTTTAGATGATGCCCAGGCGGAAAAGACCCGGCAGCAGGTGGACATACGGATCACTATCCGGAGACTGAAAAGCGAGATAGACAGGTTAAAGGAAGAACTGAACTCACTGCGTGGGCGCAAATCCAACATCCCCCTGAGAAATCTCCGGATCAGGGAGGGCCTGTGCGAAACGATCGGAATCAGTGAAAGAGAAATTCCTTTTGCAGGGGAGCTCCTTCAGGTACAGGATGATTCACTGGAGTGGGAAGGGGCCATAGAGCGTCTGCTGCATAATTTCGGCTTAAGCCTGCTTGTGCCGCAGGATCACTATATGGAAGTAGCGCGCTATGTTGACCAGACCCATCTTAAAGGAAGGCTTGTATATTACAGAGTCCGCGAAGAGACCGGGGCCGCATTTGTCCAGGCAGACCCCCGTTCATTGGCGCTCAAAATAGCAATCAAGCCTGACAGCCCGTTTTACTCATGGATAGAGCAGGAGATATCAAGGCGGTTTGATTATATCTGCTGCGACAGTCTCAAAGATTTCAGCCGTTATAACAAGGCAATAACACGCCGGGGGCAGACAAAGAGCGGTGGGATGCGCCATGAGAAAGATGACCGTTACCATATAGATGACCGCTCACGCTATGTGCTCGGATGGAGCAACAGGCAAAAGATAGCTGTCCTTGAAAGACAATATCAATTACTGGAGGAGCAGGGCAGGCAGGAGTTCGATGCATTAGCAAAAACCGGTACAGAGCTTGAAGTGCTGAAGGTGAAAAGGGACATGGCCCGTGACCTGCTGCGCTTTGAGGACTTTGATGAAATAAACTGGCAGTCATTAGCCCGGCCGCGCACTGAACTGATTGAGGAGCAAAAACAGATTGAACAGAGCTCCGACATATTAAAGACCCTCAGGGACGAGCTTAATGCCGCATTACAGAACTTGAAGCAGGCAGATGAGCGTCAAAGGGCTGTGCAGAAAGAGCTTGCAACTCTCGAAGCAAACCTGGCGCGCGACCATGATATGCTCGATGAATCAACTCAATTGATTGAAGATGTCAGTGACGAGCTTAAGAAAGGATACTTCCCCGCCCTTGCCCGGATGCAGCCGGAGGCCCTCGGAGAGAAGGCGATTACAATAGAGAACTGCGACAGGAGCCAGACCCGGATGAGGGACTGGCTGACAAGGAAGATTGAATCCGGCAAGGAAAAGGCGCAAAGGGTGCGCGACAGTGTCATCCGGCAGATGCAGGACTACAAGCGGGACTATCCGCTTGAGACAAAAGAGGTCGATGCCGACATTGCCTCAGCCAACGAGTTCCGGGACATGCTGACAACGCTTCACCAGGAAGACCTCCCCAAGCATGAGCAGCGTTTCAAGACCATGCTGAATGAGGGCACGATTAATGATATTGCACTGTTTCAGAATCAATTAGACAAAGAGCGAAGACAGATTATGGACAAGATCGAGACAATCAATTATTCACTGCACACTATAGACTACACGCCTGAGACATATATAGAACTTGTCTGTGATCCTATCCACGACCCTGAAATCCGGGAGTTCCAGCAGGACCTCCGGGCCTGCCTCGGAGACACATTGATGCGCTCCGGAGACGACGCTTATTCCGAAAACAAGTTCATGCAGGTAAAGGCCATGATCGACCGGTTTAACGGACGGGAAGGGTTGATTGACCATGATAAAAAGTGGACCCGGAAGGTCACTGATGTGCGCAACTGGTTTGTCTTTTCAGTCAGGGAGTGCTGGAAGGAAGACAAAAGCGTACGGGAGTTCTATTCCGATTCCTCGGGAAAGTCAGGGGGGCAGAAGGAGAAATTAGCCTATACAATACTGGCTTCAGCGCTTGTTTACCAGTTCGGCCTGAAACCGGGACGGTCGCGTTCCCGCACATTTCACTTTGTCATGATAGACGAAGCCTTTGGCCGGGGCTCTGACGAATCCGCTCGATATGGACTGGAGCTGTTCAAAAAACTCAACCTGCAGTTGATGATAGTGACGCCTTTACAGAAGATACATATTATCGAGAACTATATCAGGAGCGTCAGCCTCATACATAACCGGGACGGAAAACATTCGATGGTCCGCAATCTTTCAATTGAACAGTATATGAAGGAGAAGGAAGAGCACAATAAAAAACCCGCGCCTGTTGAAGCCGGCAGCGCAGTTGAATGATTACGCCGGAAGAAATACGCGGCAAGGCGCTCAGGCTCTGGAATTCCAAAAAACTCTTAGTGTCATGCCTGACAGGGGAGAATTTATTCCCGCTCCGGATCCCCTTCAGCCCTCCTGACGGCCGCACACTGAGCAACCAATACCCGGAGGTGCGGCAATGGATAAGCCGCCTCATAGCAAAAAGTAAAAGCGAGTTACCGCGTAGTTACAGTATTGGTTTCAGTACAGTTAACAACCGAGCGCTGGGCACACAGCAAGTTCCCCGTGAAATCCGGTTTGATGAGTTGGAGGATTTGCTTGCTTTTATCGGCAAAGAAAAAGCCTTCCGGCAATTTCAGACACTTGCCGTAACCACAAAAAAGCGGCTGCCGCAGCTTGAAAGTTTTTTACTGAATAAACCCCACAAGGCCCTGGGCCTGTATCCGCAATGGGAAAAACTATTGACTGTCTGTGAATACTTTATAGCAAACCCGCAGCCGGGCCGATATATAAGGCAGCTCGACATTCAAGGCATTGATACCAAGTTTATTGAACAGCATAAACCGGTATTGGCTGAATTGCTTGACATGGTATTGTCCGAGACCGCGGTAAACGCAATGTATAAGCGCTTTGAGCAGCGCTTCGGTCTTAAATATGACGAACCCACGATCCGTTTCCGCATCCTTGATACGCGGTTAACAATAGCCGGACTTTCCGACCTCAGCCTGCCCCTCTCCCAATTCAAAACATTGCAAACCGATGTTGAGACAGTCTTTATTACGGAAAACAAGATTAATGGTCTGAGCTTCCCTGAAGTAAATCGCGCGCTTGTAATATTCGGTCTGGGTTATGGAGTGCAGATGCTGGCGGAAGTTGACTGGCTGCCGGCCAAATCAGTTTACTACTGGGGTGATATTGATACTCACGGTTTTGCCATCCTGTCGCAGTTGAGAAGTCATTTCCCTCAAACACGATCATTATTAATGGACCGGAACACGCTGCTTGAGCATAGATTATTCTGGGTAGTCGAACCAGGAGAAAAACGCTTTGTTGATGAACTGAAAAACCTCACCGGCCCTGAAGAGGAGCTTTTCACCGCCCTCCGAGGCAATTCATTAGGAACCAATGTACGCCTTGAACAGGAACGTATTCAGTATGAATATGTAGTGGGGGCGGTCTTGAACAGGGGGCATATAAGGAAATTGCAGAAGCCGCAGGGTTTAAAAGAGTAAAGATCGGTAATGTTCATCTGTTAAGTTGAAATTACGTAATCCGTATTCCGTATGACGGACATCGGTCATTACTTTGTAAGGAAGCTCTTATTATGCAGATATGCTTCGACCTTTCCTGTAAAGTTCTTCGCGCTTTCAAGTATCTCTTCTGCCTCTTCACTGGAAATTACAAAAGTGTACTCATAATCACCAAGTTACCTTTTTTCAAAGGCCCTGTTGACTTCCCTGCTCATTTCTTTGTCAAATATCCCGGTTTTCACAAAGTGCTGACCAAAGGCGGAAATTACACCTTTATGTGATGAGAAAGACAATCCCTTCGTTAACAGCAGAGCCTCGATACAGTAAAACATTGCGTAATAACTTCTTGATACGGAAGATTCATAGTCTTCTTCCGCTATCAGCATAGCTGCTGACTTGATATATTTTCTTGCCCTGCTAATGAGAGATTCAACTTCTTTCAAGCAGCAACTCCTTCCTTCCGGACATTGAGCAATAATGGACTATTAACAGTTTCATAGTCAGTCTCGGATACAGGATATACAGAGATCAATACCCCGTGCTTAATGTTCAGATCGCTGATTATCTCTATCATTCTGTCAATCTCTCTGCCGGGTACAATCTTGCCTTCAAGGACAATAACAAGGTCGATGTCAGAGTGCTCGGTCGCTTCATTCCTTGCATAAGAGCCGTACACAATGATTTGCTTTAAAGTGTTTCCATAAAGATTGAATAACTCTGCTTTTAATTCATGCAGGATTCCCCTGATGTCATGTATGTTATGCATTTACCTAACCACCCTTCCGACAATGAAATCTTCGTAAAATCAAATAATTATAATTTTACAATTGATTATGTCTTTTCTCAATCAATTTTGTACAGCCTGCTTTGTCCCCGATCCGCATGTCCGACCTGCCTGTTACATGGGGCGTATTGCAATACGCCCCTACACTGAAATGTAAGGAGATTGCGGAAGCTGCAGGGCTTAAAAGGGTAAGGATCGGTAATGTTCATCTGTTAAGTTGAAATTACGTGATCAGGAGGGCAGACGACTTTGAACATTTGAACAATCAAACATTCGAACAGTTTTTCTTGTGGACAATTTCAGACCCCTCTGGCTTTCTGAACCTTTTGCTTTGTGGATCTGTTTAGTAAAATGTGTAGACCCCACGGACGACCCCACGGATTCAGGGAAATCTGAAGAATGGAGACTTGACACCACCCACACCACCCAGTAATTGTCTTTTAACGGTGGGATTAATCTGTAAGAGTAAACTGAAGAATGGAGCACCACGCATAGTGAGCTATTTTCTATTACAATTGTGCTACATTATTAGATAGCAGTGATTGACGAAGCTACAGAAAATCGTTTAAAATTGTACACATTAATGGTTGCCGGAGTGGCGGAATTGGTAGACGCAAGGAACTTAAAATTCAAAACTTAAGATTTACGTAAGTGGGCGTCTGGCCTGAGTTTTTCAGAAAAGCCCTATAAATTCAAAGACTTTTAGCATTCTGTTCTTTCCTGTATTTTCCCCTATTTTCTGTCCATTGAGCTGTATTCTGTTACAAAAGTGTTACATTTTATAAGCATCAGTTTCAGACTACAATATTTGATTTTTATATTCTATATATGATTGATGGAGAATGAAGGTATAATATCCAAACAATATTTATATAAAATATATTTCTTGCTGTATTTCATTAGGAGGACATTTATATGTTTATATCTCAGATTCGAGTTGTCAATTTTCGTGGGTTTAAGGACGAAACTGATTTTGAGTTCAATGAAGGAATCAATGTCTTAATCGGTCCTAATAATAGCGGGAAGTCAAATGTTTTTATGGCTCTTTCTCTGCTTTTTGATTTAAACACTTCAAAGAGGCTGAATATTGATGATTTTAATAAGAACACAACTATAGAAGAACTAAAAAAATCTCCACCTAAAATACAAATATCAGCTTTGATTAAAGAATCAGAAAAAGAAGGATTATATTCGGACGACTTGGTCACAGTATCGACATGGCTTACAAAGTTAGAAAAGCCTTATGAAGCAAGATTAACATATGAATTTTATCTTCCAGAAAAAGAGTATAAGGACTATCTGGACACCTTATCAAAGATAAGCTCTGTCAAAATAGAAGATTATTGGCGGACAATAAAAAATAATTTCATAAAAAAATACGCTTATAAGATATATGCAGGTGATCCGGAACATAAAACGGTGGTTGACAGTGATTCGTTAAAGAAATTCGATTTTCAGTTCTTGGATGCAATAAGGGATGTAAATAGAGACCTGTTTACTGGTCGAAACACGCTTTTAAAGGAAGTTCTGGATTTCTTCATGGATTATGACATTAAGAATCATAAGGAAAAAACAGATGAGCAGAAGACTAAAGAAATAAAACAAAAGAAGGATACGTTTAGTGTAAAAGCTTCTGAATTAATTCAAAGTCTTCATCAGAGAATGGAAGAGGGCAAGGAGCAGATGCTGCAATATGCGAAAAGAACAGGAGCTAGTTTTGGAAATGTGACCCCCAATTTCGAAGGAGATATCCTTGATACTGAACTGTACTCTGCTTTAAAGCTGATTGTTGAACACGAAACAGGAATAAGGCTTCCTGCCACGCATAATGGGCTTGGCTATAATAATTTAATATTCATTTCGTTGCTGTTGGCTAAAATGCAAAAAGATGCTTCCGGTGATTATCTTGGAGGAAATTCAAAAATATTTCCGATATTAGCAATTGAAGAGCCGGAAGCGCATTTAGACCCTTCCATGCAATATAAGTTTTTGAAGTTTCTCAAAGAGAATCATCAAAAGGAAGTTCGACAAGTCTTTATAACGACTCACTCCCCTAATATTACTGCGGCTGTAGGGCTAGATGATATCATCGTTATGAATCCCTATACAGATGGCACTCTTACTGTTGGTTACCCAGGAAAGCTTTTTGATAGCAGTAAAGAGGATAAGGCATCTAAGGCATATGTTGAGAGGTTTTTGGATGTTACAAAGTCGGATATGCTTTTTGCAAAGGGCATTATTTTAGTTGAAGGGATAGCGGAGCAGCTATTAATGTCGATTTTTGCAGAACGGACAGGGAATGATTTGGAAGATAATCATATTGCAGTGATAAATGTGGGTGGCAGATATTTTGACCATTTCTTGAAATTGTTTGATAGCCAAAGAAAATATGCCATTAATAAAAAAGTTGTCTGCATTACAGATGCAGACCCGATGCGAAAAGAGAAAAGTAATGGTAAATATCAGAAATGTTATCCCTTTGAAATTGGCATAGATACTGAAAAATACGAATATCAAAGCACCTCCAATGTATTACTGGAAAAGTATAGAGAAGAAAACAAACATCCGAATATAATGTGCTTCGGCCAGGACGCTGGTAGCGGCAAAACGTTTGAGTATGACTTAATTCTTTCCAATCCGTATTGTGAGATTCTCATAAACGAAAACCTCTCAAATGCTGAAGAAATAGCAAGCTTGATGAGTGCTAATAAGGAAGGGAAGCCTGTTGAAGAAATGTTGTCTATTCTTGGCGACAATGGAGAAGAGAATAACCGGATAAGAAATGGGATTCGCGGCAATGACTGGGGGGATGAGGAAAAGAAAAAGCACATTATCGCGGCACGTTATTTGAATTCAGTTGATAAAGGCATAAATGCTATGGAAATCTGTCATAAATTAAAGGAGCAAGATAGTGAGTTTGTTGTGCCGGAGTATATCAAAAAAGCGGTTGAATGGATATGCAAATAAAGCCAATAATCATAAGTAGTTCTGATGATATGCTTGATGACATTGAGCATCATTTTAAAGTTGTTGCCGGTCCCGGGGCAGGAAAAACAAGGTGGCTTAGTAACCATATCAGAAATGTGCTAAGCAATTCTGCAAGGCTGAATAAATGCCGGAACATTGCCTGCATTACCTATACTAATGTCGGTGTTGAGACGATTATCAGTAGACAGGGTGATTCTATTGACAATGTTGAAGTCAGCACAATCCATAGTTTTTTGTACAAGCATGTTGTGAAACCGTATATATTTTTAATAAAGGATGAGTTCGGCCTTGACCCTGGCAAAATAGATGGACATGATGAATTAGTGCCATCAGGAGGATTTGTTTATCAATGGAAGAAAAAGACAAACCAGACAAAAACTCTGACTGATGATACTGAAGTTATTAAAGCATTATGTGCTTTGTGTTGGCAGTTTAACGGAAATGAAGAATTAGAATTAAAGTTAAGAGATGTCTGGAGAGGCAAGGCCGGGAAATACAACATTAAAAAGAATTCATATATGACCTATAAAGAAATGTGGTGGGAAAAGAGCCGGTTGCATCATGATGATGTATTGTTTTTTAGCCATACTCTGCTTAAACGATATCCTGACGTACTTCGAGTATTACGAGGCAAATTCCCTTACTTTTATGTTGATGAATTCCAGGATACAAATCCTATTCAGACTAAAATTATTGAGATGTTGTCGGAAAAAGAAACAATAGTGGGAGTAATTGGAGATAAAGCCCAGTCAATATATGGATTTCAGGGAGCAGAAGTTAGGCAGTTTGAAGAATTTGATTTACCAGGAATGAAAAATTATCAAATAAAAAATAATCATAGGAGTACAGAAGAGATATTAACAGTCCTCAATAATATACGTGTTGATATAACACAAAAAAGCCCTGATGGTAAAAGGGGAGAGCAGCCATTAATATTAATATGTCCTCCGTTAACCGCTTATAAAAAAGTACGAGAAATTGCATGTAATGACAATGTGTGTACTTTGAGTTATGCCAATATAACTTCAAACGAAATGAAATCAGAATATGCCGGGATAGGAAAAGATGATCTTTTTATAAAACTTATTATTGCAGATTCAACTGACAGGGGAAAAATTATATCTGCCACAATAAAGGGTATTGAATATGCTCGGCAAAATAAGTTTAAAGATGCCATCAAGGAAGTAAAAAAGATTTGCAAATTCAAAGATGAATTTGAGAAACAAAAAACTGCGATAAAAATAATTCATGTAATGTTGAATAAATATAAAAGTTATATGAATGGCAATTTGTATGATTTTTACGATGTATTGAAGGAAACCGGTTTGATAACGATGACTAGAATTAATACTTCACGTGCATCAAAAGTTAAAAGCTTCTATGATGATACAGCTTATAAGGAAATAGCTTTGTGGGTAAGATATAATGATGATGATAGCTTGCACAGAACAGTTCATAAATCAAAAGGTGATGAATTTGAGAGTGTGTTGCTAATTGTAAAAGGAAATAGAAAATTGTCATTTAAGGAAGAATCAGCCTTGAGTTTTTTGTTGAACCCTGATCTAAACAATGAAGATCATAGAGTGTATTACGTAGCACTTAGCAGAGCGAAAAAGAATTTATTTATTAATGTTCCTGAATTGTCAGCGCAGGGAATAGAGAAGGTTGAAAGTATTGGCTTTGATGTCCTAGATCTGCGTGAGGAGAGTTGAATTTTGTTCCTTGATCCTTGGCTCTTGTTTTATGACATTACTAAAAAAATGTTATATAATTCATGAATCTAGAGATGGCGTATTTAAGGAAATTGGTAAAGTGTTTATATGGTAGGCAAAGGGGGGTACATTTATGAATCAGAAGACTAAGGGCGCTTGGATAATACATCATTGCTATAAACTGCAGGGAGTAACTAATGCTCCAAATATTTATGATCAACTCCTTTATTCTGGTAAATGTGGTGTCATTTTAAATGCTCTTGCTTCTTCTGATGAAAGAGAAATTACTAACAAAAGGGTTAATACGCTAGCAAAAGCAGCAGGTATATCTGTCAAACTTGAGTTGCCATCTATATTAGAGGAGCTTGAGCGTCAGAAGCTTATTGATTCTGGCAGTAAAAGCATACAAATTCTTGGCCTAACTACATCTGAAACACTTGAACATTCTGCAACTATCTATGATGAATCTGAGCCAACCAAGGAAGAAAATGTTGCTATTAACCTTTCGGAAAAAGTTTCAGATTTGCCAATTAAATCAAAGGATGCCTGTGAAAAAATAGAAGATAAATATCATATCACTTCTATTCAGTGCAAAAACCTTATTAATGAGTTTGAGAGTATTGGTTTTATAGACTCGGAAAATGCAGGTAAAGATGATTTGCTCTTTAATGGAAATTTATTTCGTAGAAAAGATATACAGAAAGTGAATGGTGTTTTATCCTCCTTAACTCACGCTGAAGAATCAAAGGTCAGAGATTTAATG
Organism: Nitrospirota bacterium; assembly: GCA_011040095.1. Classification (GTDB taxonomy): domain Bacteria; phylum Nitrospirota; class Thermodesulfovibrionia; order UBA6902; family UBA6902; genus BMS3ABIN06. The sequence continues at coordinate 580 of DRDE01000053.1, read as the reverse complement.
GCAATGTTGGAAAGCAATGGTTGCATTAGCTACGATCTAGTATTGAGACTTACGGGGAGTAAACTGCTGGCTAAGCTTGTAAGTATTAGTTTTATAGATGTCAATAAAATTGGAAACGAATCAGGAATTTTTGCTTTCATTACACGTCCTGCTGCATTCAAAAAATATTCTAATTCACTGGTTGATGATGCCTTTGATCTTGCTAAGGCTTTTGTTACTTCAGTAACCTACGGGATGACTATACGTTCTTCCAGTCAGGGCAGAATTAGAATGGTAGAACGTCTAATGAAAAAATTAATAGATGGTGCATGGGTAGGTCCTGCAACAGCAATAGGACAGGACTACAGAGTTTTAGAACTTAAAGGCGTTATTGAAGTTTGCCCTAGTCGTGATGTGTTGTATAGCAAATTAAACTAACCCCCCAAGCCGCAAATTAATCAAAATAAGCCAACCCAAATCTTTAGCAAATCAGATTAAAATAACGGGAACAAAGATCAAAGAAAGGAACCCGAAGCAGGGAGAGTTATGTTTGGATGACGAAGAACCTCCACAGCTTCGGGCAAGGTGAATAGTATTGTCG
>DRDE01000052.1 GCA_011040095.1 Nitrospirota bacterium | reverse complement strand
AGAACCCTCCTTCTTAATGTCGGCAGGTGCAAGGTTTACAGTTATTTGTTTTAAGGGAAAATTGAAGCCGGTGTTTTTGAGCGCTGTCCTGACCCTGTTTTTACTCTCTTTAACTGCAGTATCCGGGAGCCCGACAGTGGAAAAATGGGCTGGATATATTTTGTTTGATAATTTTTCATGTCTCTTTCGTTTACGTTTAAAAGATGGTGCCGAAGGCGGGATTCGAACCCGCACAGGATTGCTCCCACTAGACCCTGAACCTAGCGCGTCTGCCAGTTCCGCCACTTCGGCAAAAAAAGATCAAAGATTGAAATGTAAAATGTACAATTAAAGAAAGTAATCACCTATATATTTGCAGGAATCAGGAACGGATTATCGCCGTCTATATTTGATAATATCATTGTCTCTTTATTTAATACTAAAGAAGCTACTCCCCTGTTTTCAAGCTTTCCGTCATTTTCCAGCCACCATTTTCCCTTCCAGTTCAGATCAACAATCACAGACGGGCCTTTTATCCTTACCACTTTAACTGCAAAAGATACATCGGCCTTTTTAAAGAAAAGATTTTCAACAATCTCTTTTGAAATATCCGGCGCTGTGAGTTCTTGCAAGGACTTTACATCTTTCTCTCCATACGCTGAAATGATAGCATTAATACTGTCTAAAGCCTCTGTGTATAAAAGGGAATCGGCAGACGGTTTATCATTGTCGGAAGCACAACCGAAAGCCATCAATACTGTAACAAATAAAAGAACATAAATTTTTTTCATATATTCACCTTTGATCTTTGAATAACGAATTTTACATCTTTGAATAGAGTTTTTCAACAACTCTCCGTATTAAATTGATTAGTTGCCTGCAATGAAGCTTGCGCGGAAAGAAAAAACCGCGCCGGATTACCGGCGCGGTTTTCAGAATAAACGGATTATTCAGCGAAGTTTACAGTCTTCGTCACTTTTTTAACCGGTTCCCAGTGATCGGGTTCATATTCAAAAAGAAATGTCGCTTCTATGTCAACGGATTTTATGTTTTTATCAAGTACAATAACATTTACTTTTTCATCCGTCTGTCCAGGCTTAAGAGTCTGATCAATAGGTGTTAATGCAAATATGTTCCAGTACTTGACGGGTGTCTCATCGTTTCCCTTGAACCATAAGTTCCAGTTGTCATACTTTCTTCTTGCATTATATATCACATTGCCGTCCTGATCTTTTGCGGTCACTACCAGCGCCGCTCTCGGCATGTATATTCAACCGTATGGTATGCCGTGTCCTGAACGATTGGTCAGTTTTACGTTAAAAGCCAGTGTCGGGGTTATTTCATTTTTGTAGTGACTGACAACCTGTGTGGTATCCGCATCAATTTCAAGTTCCATTGCCGCAGCGAAAAAGTCTTTATCGTGCGCTCCCTTGAATTTGTGGCTTTTGGGATCATCGGGATCATCAGGCTTCATGTGGCAATCCTGGCATGTTTCCTTCCCGCCTTTGTCTAAGTATTCCTGCTTGTAGCTTGAATAGACGGTAGGGCACTGCGAGAATGGAACGCTATCCGGACAGCCGTGGTGACATGACGCGCAAAACTTTGAGGTTGTCAGGAAATCGGATTTGATTGTCTTGAAGTCTTCGTGCTTGGCTTCTTCGGGGTCATCTTCTCCCCTCGGGCCATATATAGCCCCTTCTTCAGGCTTATTGCCCCAGTAGCCGTCTTTTACGGCAAAAAGATTATGGCAGCCATAGCAGTTGAGGTTGAGTTTTGAAAGCTGTTTTACTGCGGCATCTCTTTTTGATTCATCAGGGTCATCCGCTGCGGTCAGCACCATATCAATAATCTCTGAAACCAGCTTATCATCAGCATACTTTATGTAGGGGGCATGGCACCACATGCAGTTGTTCTTCATGTCCATCTTTGTCATGCCGGCTTCTTTTTCAAGCCCCTGCTTTATAAAAGTCCTCCATGTCTGAATTACACGAGGGTCAATGAATGACTTGCTGTGCATTGACTGACTCCATTCTTCATATATCTGTTCGTGGCAGTCGGCGCATACCGTGGGATCAAACTTGGCTGCCAGTTCATCAAGCGTCGCAGCCAGCTTGCCGGGTACTGTCGGGCTGTGCGCGCCTGTCGCGAGTGCGGAAGCAGGGATAATGGCTGCCGAGAAGAGCAAACACAAAGTCAACAAAAATCTCATACAAACCTCCTTTAATTTCATTTATTTGATAGTTGTTACCCGTAGGTTATATTTGCACCATTTAGAATACTTTAAGAGCAGGTAAAATTTCAAAGGATATTAAAAATACGAATCATTATAAATCAAAAATCGAGCTATCTGCAAGGCAATATTGGTAATACCGGAATTAAAATATTTTATTGCTTCTTTTTAATTTTAAATAAAAATGTATCCGGGGACGAAAACCGACTGAAAATAAGTATAATGATTAGATGGAGCGAATATGAAAACACTCGTAGTGTCATGTCAAGTGTAAGATGTCATTCCGGCTTGTCCGGAATCTTTCTTCATAAAGGATTCCCGACGCGCTTCGCTTGCGGGAATGACTATTTAAACAACCCGTCAATTTACGGTTGACGTGACAGTAGTGGCTAATAAAGAATCAAATGTGGCGTAATTAATAGAACACGATTTTTTTGCATTTTCTCTATGTCCGACATCATGCAACATATAGCAAAATTTCTGATTGTTTTTGGTATTATAATTGCTGCGCTCGGCGCTTTATTGCTTTTATTCAGAAACAGCGGCATCCCGTTTTTGGGAAAGCTGCCCGGAGACATATTTATACAGAGAAAGAACTTTACTTTTTATTTTCCGATTGCGACAAGCATTCTGTTGAGTATTATATTGTCCCTGGTTTTTTATTTTATCAGCCGGAAGTGAAAACCCCGATATAAGTGAAACTTTCAGATTTTGACTATCACATACCCGAAGATCAAATAGCACTGCATCCGCTGAAGGAGCGGGATTCTTCGAAATTATTCGTCCTGGACAAAAAATCGAATAAATTCGAGCACAGGATTTTCAAAGATATTATTGACTATCTCCGTCCCGGTGATCTCCTTGTTCTCAATGACACTAAAGTCATTCCTGTGCGCCTCTGCGGGGTTAAGCCTTCAGGGGGGAAAGCTGAAATCACCCTGCTGAAAGAACTCGATATAAATACATGGAATGCGCTTGTTAAGGGAGTGCATGAGGGTAAAATTATTCTCACACACGGAATTACGGCAGATGTGTCGCGTTTAAACGGGACTGCTGCAAGGGTAAAATTTGACCTGAATTCCGGGCTGCCGGATACAGAGCGGGCTGATATAAAAGATTTTTTAAACGAAATCGGTGTAATGCCCCTGCCTGTTTACATAAAAAGAGACGCTCTGAAATCAGATTCAGAGCAGTATCAGACCGTATACGCAAAAAAAGAAGGCGCTGTTGCCGCGCCTACTGCAGGATTGCATTTTACGGACAGTCTCTTAGATTCCATAAAGGAAAAAGGCATTGAGATCAAAGCAATAACACTCTATGTGGGCCATGGCACTTTCAGGCCGGTTACAGTTACGGATATAAAACATCATAAGATGGATGAAGAATCGTATGAAATTCCTGGGGCAACCGCCGCTGCAATTAATTCGGCCAAGGCAAAAGGCGGAAGGGTTATTGCCGTGGGCACAACTGTCACAAGGGCGCTTGAGGCATCTGCCGGAGACAGGACAGAAAACAGGATAAAGCCGGGTGCGGGAAAGGCATCGATTTTTATTTATCCCGGGT
>DRDE01000051.1 GCA_011040095.1 Nitrospirota bacterium | reverse complement strand
GTATGTCCATGGCCAGAGAGGACTTCCTGATACCGCCCATTATGCCGCCGATGATGCCTCCGCCAATACCTCCGATGCCCGCACGCCCTCCTGATGAGCCCGGAGACCATCCGGTAATAGCCGCTATGACCATCAGGTCAGCGCCTTTGATCTTTCCTTTTTTAACAGAACTTGATTTTTCCGCATAACCCTCTTCACCAAGGGCTATCTCACTCTTTATCGAGCTGAGCTCCTGTCTTTCCAGTACCCTGTATCTGCCGCTCTGGACAAGCGCGGTTGTCAGCATGTCCCTGAGACCGGTCATAGCGCCGGCGTTTTCGTGGGTTATTACAACATCACGCCGTCCCATACCGCTTATTGTGGTTGTTCCTCCGCCAGCGCCGCCTGCTTTCCACTGAAATTTTGCTACTGTTACCCTTGCCTTCGGGCCGTAATACGGCGGAAGCTCGGCTGAAATTCCAGGGTCAACCTTTGCTGTCGGCTGGGCATACTGCTCCATACACCCGACAAAAAGGAACGCAGTGAACACCATTAATACCGGTAAAACTTTTTTTATGGCAGACTTCATAAACACCCCCTGTATATTTAAAAAATTTGATTTGGATCCAGGTGAATTTCTAACATTGTACATATTGAATAAGCTATCAGTTGCATAAGAAAAAATCAAGTGTTTGTGCTAATATATGCCTCTAACAGAATAGACAGTAAACCCCGATAGAAAGGTAAAAATTTTCAAACGGGGTAAACAATAAATAGTCGAAATCAGCAAAAAGTGGTCAAAAAAATGCAGGAAAGACTCCAGAAAATCCTTTCAAAGTGCGGTATTGCCTCAAGAAGAAAAGCAGAAGAGATAATTCTTGACGGCCAGGTCACGGTCAACGGTGCAATTGCCACTATTGGCATGAAGGCTGACTTTCAGAAGGACCATATCAAGGTAAGGGGGAAACTTATTATTAAGGGTTTCGGACCCAAGGTCTACCTGATGCTCAACAAGCCTGATAAATGTATCACTTCGCTGCATGACCCTGAGGGCAGGCCCACAGTGAAGGATTTTTTAAAGGGGGTAAAGGCCGGTGTTTTTCCTGTGGGAAGGCTTGATTATAATTCGGAGGGACTGCTTATTCTAACCAATGACGGGGACCTTGCAAATTCAATTCTGCATCCGGCAAAAAAGATAGACAAAACATATCTCGTTAAAATTAATGGTGTGCTTGAGGATAAAGATATATTAAAATTAGAGCGGGGGATCAAGCTTGACGACGGCAGGAAGACAGCCCCGGCCAGGATCAGGAAGGTAAAAAAAACAGGCGTTAATTCATGGATAGAGATCACAATACACGAGGGGAAAAAGAGACAGATCAGAAGGATGCTTGAAAGGGTCGGGCATTCGGTCATAAGACTCAGAAGGACCAAGGTCAACGGCCTGGAACTCGGCAGACTGCCGGCAGGCGCTTTTCGTTATCTTACTCCTGAAGAGATAAGGAAACTCAAAAAAGAGGCGGTCGGCAACTGACAACCGACAACTGAATTATGCGTGATAAATATTGCGGTGATGTAAGGGAAACAGATGTAGGCTCAACCCTTAGCCTGACAGGATGGGCCAACCGGTGGAGGGACCACGGAGGTCTTGTGTTCATTGACCTGAGGGACAGGAGCGGGGTCGTGCAGATCGTTTTCAGCCCGGAGGTCGATGCTGAGATACATGAGCTCGCCCATAAAATAAGAAATGAATTTGTGCTTCAGGTCAAAGGCGAAGTAAGAAAAAGGCCCGAAGGCACTGAAAACCCGTCCATACCGACCGGCCAGGTCGAGGTCGTGGTAAAAGAGCTGAATGTGCTTAATGAAAGCAAACCGCTTCCTTTTATGATCGAGGACGAGACCGAGGCCTCGGAACTGCTGCGGCTCAGGCACAGATACCTTGACCTTAGAAGGCCTGTTATACGGGAAAATATCATTCTAAGACACAAGACGGCCAGGGCGGTGCGGGAATATCTGGACTCGCAGGGTTTTCTGGAGGTTGAAACCCCGGTGCTTACAAAGAGCACACCTGAGGGCGCAAGGGATTATCTTGTGGCAAGCAGGACAAACCCCGGCCATTTCTACGCGCTTCCGCAGTCGCCCCAGCTTTTTAAACAGATCCTTATGGTATCAGGCCTTGAGAAGTACTATCAGATCGTAAAGTGCTTCAGGGACGAGGACCTGAGGGCTGACAGACAGCCGGAATTTACACAGATAGACCTTGAGATGTCATTTGTTAAAAGGGATGATGTCATAAGCCTGATCGATGAAATGATAAAAAAGGTTTTCAAAGACGTTTTAGGAAAAGAACTGAACGAACCTTTTGCAAGGCTTAAATACAGCGAGGCAATGGAACGTTTCGGCTCTGACAAGCCTGATCTGAGGTTCTCGCTTGAGCTTAAGGACGTAAGCGGACTTGTTAAGGAATCTTCCTTTAAGGTCTTTCTGGATACCCTTTCAAACGGAGGAATAGTAAAAGGCCTAAACGCAAAAGGCCTTGCACGCTACTCCAGAAAGGAACTGGACGATCTTACAAAAGAGGTACAGTCATTCGGTGCAAAAGGGCTTGCGTGGATAAAGGCAAAGAAAGGGTTTGAATCGCCGATAGCAAAGTTTTTCCCTGAGCAGACATTAAAAGCAGTCGCGGACAGGCTTGAGGCTGAAGAAGGAGACCTGATGCTGTTTGTAGCTGATAAGCCCCAGGTGGTTAATGATACGCTTGCAAGGCTCAGGCAGGAGCTTGGCGGGAGGCTTGAGCTTATTAAAGACGATGTTTATAAGTTAGCGTGGATAACCGATTATCCCCTGTTCGAGTGGAACGATGAAGAAAAAAGATATGAGGCAATGCATCATCCGTTTACCAGCCCCATGGAAGAGGACTTGGAGATGTTCCTTTCTATGGACACTTCCGAACTCCAAACTCCGGACTCCAAACTCTCTTCAATTCAGGCCCAGGCATATGACATTGTGCTGAACGGATATGAAATAGGCGGCGGAAGTATCCGTATACATAAAAAAGCTGTTCAGGACAGGATGTTCGAGATGCTGAAGATCAGCCCTGAAGAGGCGGACACAAAGTTCGGCTTCCTGCTCGAGGCCCTGGAATACGGCGCGCCACCGCATGGAGGGATAGCCCTGGGACTGGACAGGCTCGTGATGATACTGGCAGGAGCGCAGTCAATAAGGGATGTTATCGCGTTCCCAAAGACACAGAAAGCAGTATGCCCGCTTAGTAACGCGCCCTCTTCAGTTGATGAAAAACAGCTCAAAGAACTTCATATCAGATCCCTTCATGTAGAGCCTGACCAGGATTAAAGGCCGCTGGAAAGAATATTTAAGTTTGCCTGTCGGAGCTTGTCCGCCTATGGCGTGGCTATGCGGAGATCCCGACACTTCGGGACCTTATTGTAACCGTGTTAAAACTCCGGTTGCTGGAAAATAGCTTAAAGAACTTGGTATAAAGCCTGATATAGTGGAATGGTACGGGCCTGAATTACATAAATCGGTTTATTTTTACTATGTAATTGTCTTGATATGCCAGGGTTCAAAACGCACTCCGAGCCGGTTTTCCCGGGGGTAGCGAAGTTTTAAATAGCCGAGTTCGCAGAGCTTTTTATATACTCCTGAACGGGTAAAGCGTACTGTGAAGTTTGCCGAACCGAATCCGGCCTGCCCTACATCAAAATCACCAATTCCGTGAAAAGAATAACCTGGCGGAGCGAGTGAACGTGAAGCAAGAGAGAGATTGCCGTTATATTTGTGAGCCTTGTTCAGGAACAGCAGAAATTGTTTCATTATTCCCCGTACTCCGGAAGTTAAAACAACATTATCACCTAATATGCGCTTAATCTTTTTAAAGGTTTCAAGCGGAACGCCATTGTATAGATAGCTTCCGTTGGAACGGTCCCGTACCAGGTCTTTTTTATTGATTCGTTCCGTGAGGTTTTTTGTAGGTTTCTGACCGTAAAAACCATAATTCGCCGCGTCTTCATAGAAGATTTTTTCAAGAAACTCCAGTTCTGCCCTTGAAAACTGACCCACCTCGGAGTACTTGCGGGCAATATAAATACCGCCGTTAAAGCTTAGCTTCTGAAAATAGCCATGCCCCATGTACCACTGGAGACGCTTCAGGCGTTGTAATGTGGATTCAAATATCCGGTATTCTTCTCTGCTGACAAGGATATCGTTTTTGTGATACCTGTTGAAGTACTTCATCTTGTTAATATAATCTTTGATTGAATCGTCAGTGGTTTCGGCGGGTGTTGAAGAAGGGAAATTCAGATTCCGGGCCAGTGCGTTGGGGGCAACTCCCCATCCCACGACTCCCAGTGCGATGGCCTTGAGGAAGTCTCTCCTCTTTACTGGCTTAAATAAGATGGGGGTATTAAAAATTCCTCCCATACTATAGTTTTTTATCCGCTATCATTTTTATGCATATAATATTGCTGTTCATTATAATAATAATACCAAATTTTTAATAAAAAAAGTTTGTTGGATATTTTTTTCAGCTTGCGCGTTTTTTTTAAACATATCCCCGCCTTAATCATCCTTGATCCTTTATAAAAAAATGCAGGTTTGCCATGCCAATTATGCCGAATTATACTGTTTTCTTAATATCATCACAATTGTGATGATATTAAGCCAGGAAACTATCATAATCGCCTAATATTAAACAGTTTTATATTGATTAAAGCAGTTATTTCTGATATAAAGACAGAGAAACTGTGTGATTAATTGTTGTCGAGGGGGATGATTCATGGGGACGAAAAAGAAGATCGTTTCAATTCCTCAGGCAATTGTTCAAAGAATTCGTGACGATATTCAAAACGATGGTATTAAGATATACAAAATAGATGATCTTCCAAAAGAATTCATAGGTAAGGACCTTTTGCATCCAGATGTTTGTTCTAAATGTGATACTTTTGTAGCTTCCGTTTCAGGGAGCCATATGGAAGGTAGAGAGTATATGTTTATTGCAGGATTGAGACGAGATAGCCAAGGAGATGACCAAGTAACTGATCTCGATCCGATAGGCATGATTTATGATTTGTCAACAGAATCGCCTGCTCCAAGTGGAATAGCTATATTCCATGGCAATTTTGAAGGAAGGACTGATGACGTCCACTCAGGAACTGTTTCAGTTAATGAATTAAAAGAAAAACTCATCGGTGGAGTAATGTCTTTCGAGGAAGCTCCCAAGCGCTTTATAAATGCAATGCATTTTGTTGCTAAAAAATATAGGGATAATATAGACAACCACTAACAAGTAGCTGGGAAATCAATGGGAAAACGCTGACGCATGTCTCGCATCTCAACTTGAGCGTTAGATTTATAAGATAGATCGATGATAATGAATTCATACGGCGAATTTTTTCCTCCAGAATTCCGGGGACACCATACTTAACTATTGACATTGGACCCCGAAAAGCATTGCTACAAACAATGCCACGGGGCAAGCATTATGAATATAACCTAACCAGACATTTAGAAGGAGAACTATGGCAATTAAAAATTTTTGGTCATTAGAACCAGGTGAAGCTATTTTCGCAGAAGAATTACATAAAAAATTTAAAGATAAAATAAATGTATATTTTCCCCTCAAAGATACCGGGATAGATTTACTTGCCGTAAGTAGAAGTTCGAACAAGACTGTATCTTTTCAAGTAAAAGAAAGCCGTTATTACGAAGACAAGAATACTTCTTGGCATCAGGAAACCAAAGAAAAGATACAAAATAATAAAAACAAAGTCGATTTTTATGTATTTCTAATTTACTTACCGGGGCATATGGCAGGAACGAAGAAGAAAAGCTTATTTGAAAAACTATTTATTATTATACCTACAAGGGATCTTATTGAAAGAGTCAAAATTAAAAAAACCGTTAAGAGCGGAAAATATAATAAATATTCTTTCTATTTTAGATTACAAGGTGAGAGCAAGAAAGTGATAGATGTTAGAGAAATTAAAAACATTCAGAAACGTTACCCTAAGTTATGCAATTATTCTGATTATTTAGATGCATGGGGCTTAATTGGAAGAAAATTCTAGAGCTAAAAGTCTGGAAGAACACAATATGAAGAATAAAAAATGTGCATGGTGCGGAAGGACTATGCGAAATTCTTCTGATATTATAAATGTGTCACTTAAAGCGAAAGACAATATTGAATATGAGAGCGGACAGTATATTGCGAAAATTATACTTCTTAATTCAAAAGAGAAAACCCCCTCTTTTACCCATTACGAAGATTATGGGAACGAGACTCGATACAAAGAAATACCCGTTTTTATAATTCCATTCAGAGATGATGAAAAAGATATTGCCATTATTACTTGTAGTTATGAATGTGCTGAAAAAATAAAAACTGCTTTTCAAGGTGAAGATTATGTGTACGAGTGGAATTTTTCTTAAGTCGAGGAGCCATATTTAAATTTT
>DRDE01000050.1 GCA_011040095.1 Nitrospirota bacterium | reverse complement strand
GAGTTTATACACAGAATACTGCTCCGCCCTTTCAGTCACATAATGACATCTTAGTGACGAAGTCCCGAAGCAATCAAAAGACAAGATTCCTCGCTTTGCTCGGAATGACAGTTTAAGTGAAGCTATTTATGAGACAGTACACTAACTTACATATATAAATTTTCAGTCCGCATACTTTTCTAATTGAGCCCCGCAGACTTAAACGGTTAATGTTTTGTTAACTGTTTCCTTATCTTAATAAATCGGAAACTTCCGTAAGTTTCTTTAATTATATTCGTAACTAATTCAGGTCTCCCCCTTTGGAAAAGGGGGATTGAAGGGGGATTTTTAAATAATATATTCATTAAAAAAATCTCCCCTAACCCCTCTTTGCCAAAGAGGGGATAAAGAAAATATACCTGAATAGTTACTTATATTCTTGACTTCAGGCATCCCCGTTATCTCTTTGCTCTTTTTTCTCGTGATATTCCTGCTCTGCATTTACATTCCACAGGTTATGGTTCGCTCCATAAATATTCTCAACCGCCAGCATTGCCGTAAGCATGGAGTGGTCCTGGTTGTTATATCTGTGCATACCATTGCGGCCTACAAGCTGAAGATTGCTGATCCCGTCCAGGAACGGCCGGATAATATCGAGCATTTCCTGATACTTCGAATCATAGGCCGGGTATGCCTTGGGCATCCTGACAACACTTCCATCTTCTACATCAGAAGACCTTACCAGGCCGAGTATTTCTATTTCTCTCTTCCCGAGTTCTATCAATTCCCGGTCTGTCATATTCCAGAGATCATCCCCTTCAAAACAGAAGTACTCAAGCCCGAGGCATGTCTTACTTGCATCAGGGACCATATGCGGACTCCAGTTCTTATAGTTCTGGACCCTGCCGAGTTTTACGCGCGGGTCGTGGATATAAATCCAGTTGTCAGGGAATAACTCCGCTTTATTAACAATCAGGGCTACTGTAAGAAAATCCCTGTATTTTAGGTTGCTTGCAGCTTCAAGCACTTTTCCGGGCACAGCCGGCCTGAATTTTTGCACCAGTTCTTTAACCGGCATACTGCTAATAAAGTCTGTGCCGTAAAAAAGTTCTTTTTTCCCATTTAATCTTACCTCTAATGAGTGCACTTTATTATTTTCTTTATCCCGGTGAATCGCCTCAACCTCGGCCCCGAGGTGTACCCCGGAGCCGTTATCCTGTACGATTTCCGATACGGTCTGCCACATCATGCCGGGGCCGAATTTAGGATAATCAAAGGAATCGATCAGTGTCTTTATAACCTCTTTTCCCCTTCCGTTTTGATTCTGCCTGAAAAGCGCATTCCCGAGAGCGCTCATTAATGAAAGCCCCTGAATCCGCTGCGCAGCCCAGTCAGCCCTGATTTCACTGCAGGGTATCCCCCAGACCTTTTCCGTGTATGTCTTGAAAAATGTATTGTACAAACGTTTCCCGAATCGGTTGGAGACCCATTGCTCGAAGGTCTCTTCATTTTTATAAGGAAATATGTGTGAATATAAATAACTTAAAATAATCATTGAGCTGTCCCATATTCCCAGCATGGATAATGCATTAAGGGGACGGATGGGATAATAAAGAAATTTTTTATTATAGAAGATCCGTGACAGCCGTCTTCGGTGAAGCAAATCACTTTCAAGCACTTCTTTCCACATATCCTCCGCTGCCTTGATCTTGGTGAAAAACCTATGCCCGCCTATGTCAAACAGGTAGTTTTTATAATTAACCGTTCTTGAAATCCCACCGACTACCCGGTCTTTTTCCAGCACAACGGATTCTTTGCCAAGCTTATATAATTGATAGGCAGCGGTAAGCCCTGCCGGACCGCCGCCGATGATGACTATTTTTTTATTGTCTCTCTGTTTTTCAGACTCTTGCATAAGAACGTATATTATATAACAGAGATGGTTAAGGTATAAAGTCCTTATAAATATAACACCCTGCAGTCTCTGCCGCAGTTCCATATTTCTGTCATTCTGGCTTGTCCAGAATCTTTCTTGTGATACCGGACAAGTCGAAGGATTCCCGACAAGCGGGAATGACACCGCAAATGCACATACAATTTTCAGACGCCCTGCGTCCTCTGCCTGAGGGTAGTTCATATTTAATCCGGCAAAAAATAAAGTCATATCGTTATGCGGCAAATCAAAAATAACTCCTTGCACAGCTCCGCCCCCTCAGTCACATAAGGACATCTCAGGGACTCTTTTTATATGACAATCCGACTATCAGACTTAACTGCTTCACTTTTCCCGACTGTACAAGAATCCGGACTTTCTATAATTGCTCCTTTAAAAAAACCTGCTCTCTCAGTTCGGAAATATCTTTCTCTAATCGATCAACCTTTTCAGTTAAAACCGTAATCTCAGGGAGATTCTTTTTAATTGTCTCCTCAAGATTAATAAGTCTGAGCGCAATATTCCCGACTTCTTTTAACAAATCCGGGGATTCATCCTTTTTGGCTGTCAAGGAAACAGTATTATCCTGCGGCTCATTCCTGTAGTCCCGTGATTCAAGATCATGCGCAACCTCCCGGATAATGTCAGCGTTTATTTCTTTTTCCCCCTCTGTAAAAGCAGTCAGCAACGCAAAATCACACAGGATATTAATCAGTCTCGGAATGCCCCCGCTGAAACGGTAAATGAGGCCGGGCATATCTCCCTGGAATCTCATTGCATCGGGATTGCCGGCAATAGTAAGGCGGTGCCGGATATACTTGACGGTTTCATCAATTGTCAGCGGGGTAATATGATAATTGATATTAATGCGCTGGCGTAATTGCATCAGCTCCGGAAGCATAAGGGTTTTTTTAAGCTCTGTCTGTCCCACAAGCATTATTTGAAGGAGTTTTGCCCTGTCTGTCTCAAGATTTGAAAGCAGCCTTATCTCTTCCAGTAAGTCCGGTGAAAGATTCTGCGCCTCATCTATTAACAATATGGGTTGGAATTTTTTTGAATATTGATCAATGAGAAACTCATTTAAGTCGCTCAATAATTTCGTTTTATTTTTCCCCTCTACTTCCAGTCCGAAATCTTCGTTTATCATTGATATAAGCTGTTCTGAAGAGACCTTTGTATTGTTGATTCTTGAAAGTCTGACCGAAGCGTTAAGGTTTTTAATGAGGTTTCGAATAATCGTGGTCTTACCCGATCCGATTTCACCCGTCAGAAGAATAAAACCGATTTTTTCCTGTATCCCGTAATCAAGGTATGTGAGAGCCTTTTTGTGAGTGCTGCTCAGGAAAAGAAAATCCGGATTAGGCACTAACTCAAACGGCTTATGTTTAAAAGAAAAATGTTTTTCGTACATTCTGATTGCCTAAAATGTCAATTTTGCCTGAAGCCGGACAATATTGTTCTGAAATTCATCAGCCCCTGTATCCGAATCTCTTTCGTTATACCTGTAACCGATGCCTGCTGTTATTCCCTCGCTCAATCTGTAATCAAGACTGCTTCCTAAGCTGTATCTGCGAACCTTTTCATCTTCAGGTAATAATTCCTGTCTTTCCAGTTCAGCGTCAAGTGAAGCATTTACCTTCCCGGACAGCGGCTTTGATATATTAAAAGCCACACCTGTAATTTTGTCCTTTCTGTTAATATTTATGTACTTGTCACTTGAATAATACGGGTTTACAATCAGCCTGAGAACTCTGCCTGTTTCAAGGCGTAAATCAATCCTGCTGCTTTTGAATGATCCGGATATCGGCGAATCATTAAGAGAATAATTATATGTCGCTCCTATATTCGATGAGCCGAAGTTATAATCGGTTCCTATATTCCAGAAAGTGGTTTTTGTATTATCCGTACCCTGAAAATCTGTCTGCGATCTTCCAACTTCCCCATTAATCCTGAACCCCTCTGTTGCCTGATAGACTATTCCCACTGATCCTTCATGCCTGTCATACTCATTGACAGAAGTCCCATCACCGGACAATTCAGGACGATATGCCAGGTAACGGTATTTTAATGCAGCATTTATTTTTGACGAGAATCTCTTGTCAATCGTCATAAAAGCAGAATGGCTGTATGAATCAACCGGTTCTTCAGCCCTGTGCCAGATATTACTGTAACTGTATCCGATTGTCGTTGAAATAGTGGATGTCAGCGGCAATATCATGTAAGGAGAAACTGAAAATGTATTCCTGTCGGTCATATTGGAATATGCATTATCAATGGCAAATCTTTCTCTGACATCTACCGGAACCCTGTCATAGACATCGGATATATCAATGAAAACACGATTAAACGGCCTTGCCTGTGACTGGAATTCAACATTTTGGGTCTCCCTGATACTTGTGTCATTTAAGTTGGAGTGATCACTGTAAAATCTGAAATTCAAACCATAATCAAGTCTCATATCCAATGATTTGCCATGGGAATATTCAAGTTCAACTCCAGGAGAAACAGTGGTAATGAAGTCGTCTTCTTTACTGGAAACGTCCAGGAATATATTATCGTTATATTCTTCCTTAACGCTTACACCCGGGACTACAGTGAGCTTTGCAAATGAGGGGGCTGAGATTGATAGAAAGAATACTGCCAGGAGGGCAAGGTAAATGATCTTTTTCATTGTTTCTCCTTGTGTTTGTATCCGTAATTGTAAGGGGAATAGTGTCCATCAAGATTTGCCGCGCTTACATTATTAAATACAAGGCCGAGGATATTTAATTCCTGAATCATACTCAGCGCATCCTCAATCGTTTTTTTCTGCGCCTGTCCCTCCCTGACAACAAAAACTATTCCATCCATATAAGAGCCTATTGCAATGCCTTCAGCGCATGACAGTATCGGTGGTGTGTCAACAATAATATATCTATCCATATATCTCTGTTTAAGCTCTTTTATAAGCGCCTTCATTTTTTCAGAGGAAAGCAGCTCCACAGGATTCTTCACAATGCGTCCCGCCGGGAGAAGAACCATATTGCCGATGCCCGTTTTTATCAGGACTTCAGAAATATCGATATCCTGAGTAAGATAATCCGAGAGTCCGTATTTATATTTAATTCCCAGGCATTCATGTATCATGGGCTTCCTTAAGTCTGCATCAATAAGAAGGATTGTATGGTCTATCTCCTGTGCTAATGTAACTGCAAGATTAACTGCGGTAAGGGTTTTTCCTTCTCCGTTAACAGAGCTTGTAATCATAATAGTATTTAAAAAATCAGCTTTTGTCTCCCTTATCAACATTGACTTGAGCCTCCTGTATTCCTCGGCAATCGGTGAATCAGGCCGGGTTAGCGTTACAATGTAATCATTATCAATCTTCCTGGGCTCAACATTTTGGAAGACATCTAACTTCCTGCTTTTATCATCAATAGCAGCAGAGTTTCTTAATCTATTTGCTTTTTCCAGCGCTTCTTCAAGTTTGCTCATGTTATTTCCCTCTTAATTAACACTAATCTCTTAACCGGCTTGACCATCTTAAAAAAATCTATTTATTAACTCGTTAATAAAAACACTTCCTATAATCAAAAGATAAAATATTGAAAAAGCATAAACTCTCCTGTCTATCTTCCGCTTTCTCCTGATATCATTTTCCGTAACGATTGCGGGTATAACTGCCAACACTTTTATTCCTAACAGCGATTTCAGAGTATCAATGTCCCTTATAGAAGATTCGTTTTTGTCCATTAACAGTACTGCTCCAATCCCTGCGGCAATTCCCCCGAATATTCCCAGAAGGATCAGCATCACCCTGTTGGGACTGACCGGCCTTCTGGGCAGGACAGCTCTCTCTATAATTTTATATACCTCACCTTTATTCTGCGCCTCGACCTGTTCATTGACTTCAGCCTGTCCCAGTTTGGCAAGCATCTGCTCATATAATGTCTGATAAGTACCCCTGTCCCTTTCAAGGTTAGTCAGTATTTTTTTATTCTCCGGAATATTTTTCAGTTCGTTCTCAGACCTTTTAATCCGGTTGCCCAGAGTTTCTTTCTTTGCTTTCAGGGAGTCAATTTCCGATTCGAGATTCAGGAGGTTCTCTCTCAACTGCTGATATATGGGATTCGCCATGCTCATGCCGGCGCTTAAGTTGCTGTACGGATTTGCCCCGTCACCGCCATTTGCCTCTTCAGCATCCATCAGCTTTTTTAATGTCTCAATTTCAATTTTTATTTTTATTACCTCAGGATAATTTTCAGTATATTTCATCAGTAAAAGTTGAAGCTTTTGCTCCAGCGCTTTTAACCTGGCAGTGAGAGAATCTCCCCTGTTGATATCTATCAGCGCCAATGTAAAAGGTGATTCCCCGGATAACTGCTGCTTTATTCTCTTCTTTTTTGCTTTGAGATTCCTGATCTCCATTTCAACATCTTCTATCTCTTCCTTATAACCCGTCATGGACCTCACAAGGGCGCTCTCGTCAATTGCCAGGTATATCCCTTCTTCACGCCTGAAATCAGCAAGCTCCCCCTCTATGGCCGCTATTTTATCTTTGTAATAATCAATCTGTCCGGACAAAAACCTGCTTGCGCCAAATGCATCCTCTTTCTTTAAACTTGAAATCGTTTCAATATACTTTTCCACTAAAGTGTTAACGTATTCCTGCACAATTGCCGGGTCTTTTCCTTTATAAGAAACTGTAAATATGTCCTCTTTGGTGCTTGCAGTTATATTTGTATTTTGGGCAAGTTTCTCAGTCATTGATTCTATTTCCGCATCATTCCGGGCCATTACATCAAGGTCCATCTCGTTTATCACCTTAAGAAGCACTTTCCTGCTTAACATGGTGTACTTCAACCCGCGTAAACTGTCTTCTTCTCTTGATCTCCTTCCGGTTCCCTGTATGAGTTTTTTGATGGCGCTTTGCTCGATAAAGACCGTACTCTTTGCCTCATATTTCTCCGGTATAAAAAAGCTGCCCCAGACAATAACGGACAAAACGGCTAAGGATACGGCAATAAACAGATATTGCCGCCTGATGATAATCTGCCATATCTTTTTTATATCCATCGGAGCCGTATCAGTCATCTTTTTGTTTTTCTCCAATAAAATTATATATAAATCTTATCATCTAAAATAAACTTTCTTTAACAACAATAACGTCGCCGGGCTTAATCGAAATATTTTCGTTCATATTTCCCTTCATCAAGTCTTTTGCCCTGACGGATATTTCTTTTCTCTTGCTATCCTCTTTATTTCTTAAGATCAGCACATCATTTCCTTTTGCAAATTCCGTAAACCCTCCGGCAGACAAAATAACATCCATAATAGTAAGTCCTTCCCTGTAAGGGATAGTGGTCGGGGTGTTTACAGCGCCGACAATACGGATTCTCTTTTCAAAATTATCCGGAATAAATAACATATCATCAGGTTCAAGAACAATATCCTGGCTGAAATCGCCTTTTTCAAACAGCCCGGAAAAATCGGTCTTTATCTTCTTTTTATCTCTTACTAAATATGAATTCTCTAAATCAGCGCTATCCAGCGGTCCTAATTGGGAGAGCAATTCAAGAAGGGTTGTTTCTCTTGTAAGTGTTGTGACTCCCGCGGGCGCCCCCCTTCCAAAAACAAATATCCGGTAATTAGTCATATTTGTCACAATAACCGTTACGATAGGGGTCTTTACCACTCTTGCCATTTCTTTCTCAAGAAGGTCCGTCAGCTCCATAGCCGTTAATCCCGATGCCTTTATATCACCCAGAGCTGGAATGGATATCTTTCCGTCAGGCCTGACAGTGGCTGCTATGCTCAGGGCCGGACTGCCCCATACGGATATCTGAAGTGAGTCGCCGCCTCCGATCACATAATCCTTTGCGTAAACATTAAATGAAATTAAAATAATAAATATTATTGCCGATGGCACTAAAACAGTCCTCTTCACATTTCCTCCGGTTTTAGCTATCTATAGTTTATAGCTTTCAGTTCTTTTTTAGCACTCTCCATCTCAGGAAAAGCGGATTGGCGTCCTATGCGGATCGCATTTTTCAACTGCTCCATAGCTTTATTATTCATCCCCTTTTTTAAATATGCAAGCCCTAAATGATAACGAATCGCAGGCTCACCGGGGAGATAATATGTTGCCTCGATAAATTGCTTTAATGCATCGTCATAATCGCCCTTATTAAATAAGGCCCAGCCTAATGTGTCTGTTATACTGCCGTTTTCAGGCGCTAATTTTTTTGCCCTTTGAGCCAGTTTCACTGCTTCTTCAACCGGCCCGTATCCCTCTGCATACAGATAGGCAAGGTTATTCAATGAAGGAATGTAGTCAGGAGAGAGTTTCAGAGTCTTCAGATGCTTTTCAACGGCATCTTTCTTCCTGCCCATCCTTTCGAGGGTATTAGCCTGGAGGAAATAGGCCGGGGCATAATAGGGATTAAACTTTTCAATCCCTTTAAATGTCTCCAGCGCCTTTTGAAAGTTTTCAGTTGCAGCATATGTCTTGCCCAGTGTTACTTTTGTTTCCAGGTTTTGCGGATTTAATGTCTCTGCTGTTTTCAAAGAATCAATTGCCTCCTGAAACCGGCGATCCGCAATATAAACCGCAGCAAGAGCCTGATACCCTTTATCACTCTCAATGTTTGAAGAAATAATCTCCCTTGCATATCTTTCCGCTTCCTTGAAATCTTTTTTCCTGATATAAAGACTGACTATCTTCCGCTGGATACCCGCACTGTCAGCCCTTCCGGCCAGGAGCCCTTTGAGTTCTCTTATTGCCCTGTTGTAGTCGCCCATAGCGCTGTAAACCCCGGCCATCCTTTGTTTCCCGGTTTCCGGAGCAACGGCGGCCATATCCTTATATACCAACAGGGCGGATTGATAATCCTTGCCTGCAAGATATATGCGTCCTTTCATATCCATTGCCTTCACATCTTCCGGGTTGTTTCTCAGCGCCTCTTCGAGCACTTTAACAGCCTTTTCTCTCTCATTCTTTTTGTAATAATGTTCAGCAAGTGAGAGATAAGCTATGGGTTCTCCCTGGTCCTTTGCTTTTATGTAGTAAGCAAGCGCTTCTCTCTCTCTCTTTTCCGCTTCCATAATTTTTGCCAGCATAAGCAGCGCTGTGACATTATTATTCTCAATCTCAAGAACCCTCTTGTATTCATCTATCGCCTTTTCTTTTTCATCTTTATTAAGATAAAGGACGGCTAAATTAAAATAAGGCAGAAAAAACTCCGGTTTCGAAGCTATTGCCTTTTCAAAATACTGACCGGCTTTGTCTATATCCCGGGACTTGAAATATACCATACCCATAATGTTATAAAGGATCGCGTCATCAGGATTTTCTTTCAAACCCTTTTTTAAAATATCAATAGCTTCCCTGAACTTTTTGCTTTTGATGTAGTACCGGGCAAGTATGATCCTGCTGTTGAGCAGGTCGGGCGCTATCTCCACGGCATTTAAAAATTCTCTCTCCGCTTTTTCGTGATCGCCTGATAAAAGATTGAAAGCGCCCTTCTTGATATGCGCATCAACAAGCCCCGGATTCAGTTCAATAGCCTTATCAAACTCCTCCATCGCTGAATCACCCCTGCCTGAAGACAGATAAACGCTTCCAAGCAGATTGTGCGCAAAGGCATTATTCTCATCCATTTCCAATGCCTTTTTCACCTCTCTTTCAGCATCTTCAGCCCTGCCTCCTTTGAGATGCGCAACAGCAAGCAGCAAGCGCGCCTGCACCATCCCGGGCCTCAAATCAATAACCCGCTGAAACTCACCGGTCGCCTGTTCCAGGTTTCCTTTTGCCATATGAGATAGTCCAAGATAGTAATATGCGCCTGGAACAGACGCCTTTTTGACGGATTCCTGAAAAGAGATTATGGCCTCGTCTATTTTTTTCTCCTGGAAATAAACCAGGCCCATAAGATACGGGCCTTCAGGCCGTTTTTTATGCGATTCAATTAATTTCCCCGCTGTTTCCCCGGCTTTTTCAAGATCATTTTTCCGGAGGTAAATCAACCCTAATTGAAACATTGCAGCGGCATCTTCAGGGTCCGCATCAAGTATCCTTTGATAAGTGTCTATCATATCGTCAACATTGTCCTGCTTATTCTGAATCCTTGCAAGGAGATAAAGCGCCTTTTTGTTCCCACCCTCTGTCTCAAGAACTTCCCTTATAAGCGCTTCCGCCCGGCTGTTTTTTTCATTTGCAATGTAAATCCCTGCCAGCACTATTTTTGACGGTATTCTTTCAGGAGATATTCTCAATGATTTATTTATAGTCTCTTCTGCTTTGGCATAATCTTTGCCCGCGGCATATGCCGCGGCAGCTATTTCATAGGCCTCCGGGTTATCATCCGTATTCTTTAAATACAGACCGGTCTCTTTTAATGCAGCATCTGTTTTGCCCGTGTTTATATATACTTTTGCCAACAACAGATGCGCTTCGTTCAGGGAGGGATTCAGCCGCAGCACTTTGAGCAGCTCTCTCTCCGCGGATTCATATTTGCCCCTTAAGATATATGCCGATGCCAGTTGATATCTTGCCTCAAAATAATTCTGATCATTTTCAATCGCTTTTTTAAATGCAATTATCGCCCCATTGGGATTCCCGCTTTCGAGGAAATCAAGACCCTTCTCATAATATTGCCGGCCGCTTAAATTCTGATTGGCGCAGCCGCCAATTAAAGCCGCGGATAAAATCATGCATAGTATAATCTTACGCAATGATATTCCCTCCTGACAGGTTTAAATAACCGTTAATAATGCCGCGAACTATATATCTGAATCTATCGAAATCAAGCGGCTTTACCAGGCATATCGAATTCTTGACACGTTTCATAATTTCGATTAACTCATTACTGAATTCATTCGAGAGGACTATTACAGGTATGTCTTTTACTATTTGTGATTTCAGAAATGAGAGGGCATAAGGATAGCTTGAGACGATTAATGAAATACCGTTGTTTGAAACATAGCGGGCTGCCTCTTCGGCTGAGACCGCGAGTTTGGTCTGATATCCCTCATCTATCAGGATGGCGGAACAAACCTTTGAGAAACCATCTTCATCTATAATCAGGATTTTTTTTGAAGGGGACATGACGTCGCTATAAAATAGCAATAATGATGCCAGTTTGCACAAAACAATTCAGATAGAGGCAATTCATCGACGTTTCTTGGAAAATACGGGATGCATATCAGCTATAACTCGGTAGATTATTGGGGTTTTTTGCACTGTCGTTCTAATGGTATGATTCTTCACCGGAAGTAAAGTACACTGTGATATAGATATAAGGATAAGCTTGCAAATTGTATCCAAAAGAAACAATAAATACTAATCTTCAAAAAAACTCTTTTAAAAATCAAAAAGTTACACTATTTGCTAAAATTGTATCCTTTGGATACATATCCTGTTATTTCTGAAACCAATAAGTTCTGTCCACCTTTTTTACCGGAGAATCGACTCTTAGTAGTTAGGCGTCTCTGGATTACGCATTTTGTCATAAAGTTATACCTTATGGGAGCAGTTGTCTCTGAATTTAGTTGCATTGATTTAAAAACCCTCATCTCAGAGGTTTTGTCTATTTCAAAATGACGAAAAGTGCGAATTTTGGCAGGCAACTCTGTTTGGTAAAAAAAATCGCTCAATTTAGGTATTAGAAAATTCCAACATGGGTTTGGAAGGGTTTTCGTCAAGAATAAAGGTAACCGTTCACAGGGTGAAGGGGGCAGTTATCAGTTTTCCCCTCTTGAGAGGGGATTTCAGTCTTTCCGTTGCAGTGTTTGATGTCATTACTGAATACTGACAAATATAACCCGTGAACGGTTACAACTATAGATTGCTATCATAATTAATGGAGAATGATTGATTGGCACTTATATTTGAGTGGGATAATAGGAAAGCAAAGAAGAATATAGTCAATCATAAAGTTTCATTTGACGAAGCATCAACTATATTTGCTGATATATTATCAAGTACAATTTATGATCCCCTACATTCTTCTCCAGATGAAGAAAGATTGGTCACCATTGGCTCATCATATCGTGGTAGAATATTAGTAGTTGTGCACTGTGATAGAGGCGATGCTGTTCGTATTATCAGTGCACGAGTTGCAACACGAAAGGAAAGAAAGACATATGAAGAAAGCAACTAACCGCAAGAAAAAAGTGGAAATGTTAGATGAATATGATTTCAGTCATGGAGTACGGGGAAAATATGCGTCTCGATATGCAAAAGGCAGTAATGTAGTTGTACTAGATCCTGACGTAGTTCAGGTTTTTCAAAATTCAGAAGCAGTTAACCGCGCGTTGAGGGGATTGGCAGAGATTATTC
>DRDE01000049.1 GCA_011040095.1 Nitrospirota bacterium | reverse complement strand
TATAACGTACATGACTAAACAACTCCTTTTAATGACAAACCTTATTGAAGCGTATTGGGAAAAAGTGGAATTCAGCATATGGTCGATTCTTTATGATCTTATAAATTCCGGATTCCAACAATTACATGATATTGTTTTGCGAGACGATAAGCCAAAAAGAAAAGTAAAGGCTGAAAATGCTTTGAATTGTCTATTTGATACTCTACGCAGCCGTATTGTCAGCTCTCAGATACATGTCGCTTGAGATAAATTGCCGGATTTGTATGTAATTCTTTTGGGACACGGCACTAGTTAAATCCGTTTATATAAACTTAAGCGTTTTGGCTGGTTGTGAAAATGTTTATGTATAGATTACAGTTAGTACACTGCTGTGGTAATTAACTGCCTGCGCTTAAGTTGATTCTTGTTTGCTTTATATAAAAAACAATGATGAGATATACAGTAGTTTTTATCGCTTAAAACAATTATACCACGAAATATAGGAAAGAATCACATTTAATTTACTTATAGAGCAATTAAATAATTTTATAAATATAACACGCTGCGTGGTCTCTGCCCCAGGGCAGTTCATGAGGCGATCTTGCTTTTAAGTCCTTTATTACTCATACTATTCAGTATATAAGATATGCTTATAACGGTAAAAAAGATAAATTTAATGCTGTCGGCAATATTGCTGCTCGGTTTTTTCAATGTTGAATTTGTATATGGCAGCAACAATGTTATAACAGTTTATGCCGACAGGGAGATCGGGCGGATAAATAAAAATGTATTCGGCAATAATTTCATCGGTTATGATCCCCCGACTTATGAAAAAGGATCTGGTGAGTATTACGGCTATTCCGATTACGGCGCAGGCGCTTGGGACCCTGAACAGGATAAACCCGTCAAAGAGGT
This sequence comes from Nitrospirota bacterium, assembly GCA_011040095.1. Classification (GTDB taxonomy): domain Bacteria; phylum Nitrospirota; class Thermodesulfovibrionia; order UBA6902; family UBA6902; genus BMS3ABIN06. The sequence continues at coordinate 10,916 of DRDE01000049.1, read as the reverse complement.
CATGGATTTATCAAAACAGGCCGGCATAACAATACTGCGCTTCCCCGGCGGCTGCGGCACACATTTCTACAACTGGAAGGATGCTGTCGGTGAGGGGAGAAAACGGTTTTTATACGGGGTGGAAGAATTCTTAACTACAGCCCGGGAGGCAGGCGCTGAGGCAGTTATTACAGTGAGCTATTTTACCGGCAATGAAGAGGATGCAGCGGACCTGGTTGAGTATCTCAATGCCGCTGATAACGGAAGTAATCCCAATGGCGGGACAGACTTGTCTGCTGAGCGGGCAAAAAATCCTAACAAGGTAAAATTTTTTGAGATCGGAAATGAAGTCTGGCATGGAAATCACAGGGATATAAAGAAGGTTTTGCCGGAGGAATATGCCAAAAGGTATCTGAAATATTATGAGGCAATGAAGGCAGTAGACCCCTCTATCAAAATAGGCGTGGTTTTACATACAGCCGACTGGAACAGGAGGGTATTGGGGATAGTAAAAGGCAGGCTGGATTTCGGGATTATCCATACCTATCCCACGCCTGTATGGGGGAAAAAACTGGAACGGATGAGACCGGAGAGGATATTCAGTGTATCTCTGGCCATCCCTGTTTTAAAAGACAGGTTTGACTTTCCGCAGACACTTAAACTTTTAAAAGAAAAATCGGGCAGGGACATACCGCTTGCTATTACTGAATACAACGGCGGTTTTGTACAGAAGAAACCTGTTCCTTACAGGCATTCACTTGGCACGGCACTGATAAATGCCGAGCTGTTGCGTATATTTATGAAGCCCGGCCACAATGTAATAATGGCTAACTATTGGCAGTTCTCCAACAGCTACTGGGGAATGATAAAATCGGAAGGTGAGCGTCTTTATTTTATGAAACACGACTACCGCAATCCCATAACCTATGAAAAACGGCCGAATTTCTATGTGTACGAGCTATACAACAAGCATTTCGGAGACATCCTGATAGATGCGGATGTTAAGACCGGTTCATATGAGATAGGTAAATATGAACCTTATATAAGGATGCTTGTTAAACGGATAAAAAGCGGCGCCATTATAAAAAAGAATTTGTTGTCCGGAAAATGGAAGATAAGAGAATTCCCCGGAGTATATGCAAAAGAAAAAGACGGCGTGCTTGAAATAGATTTTAAAAATCCTGAAGAGTTCAATTATTATCATTCCATAAAGCGGGCAAAAGTTGAGCCGGATACGTATTACAGATTGTCCGGCTACATCAGGACCGAGGGATTGACCGGTAAAAAAGGCGTATGCCTTGAGATTCTGGACAACAGGAACCGGGCAAAGAATCCTTCAACGGCTGTTACAAAGGAGATTACCGGAACAGGGGAGTGGCAATATGTAGAGACTGTGTATGAAACATCTTCAAATACCCGCTATGTTATTATAAGAGGACGGAGAATCGGGGTGCAGGGTCCTCTCAAAGGCAAGGCGTTTTTTAAGGACGTGAAACTTGAAAAACATCCCTGCCCTGGATACACGCATACCGTATTTATCTGTAAACGCCGCCATGAACAGGGATGGAGACAGGGTTTATCTCATGGTAATAAACAAAAACATGGATGAAAGCATAACCTCATCCATTGAGTTAAAAGACTTTGTTCCGGCAGAGAAGGCAAGCGCCTGGGTCTTAAACGGGCCTGCTATAGATGCGACAAATGAAGATAATCCTGAAAACGTAAAGGTAGTGCACAGCGAGTTTAAGATTAAGAAAAATCCTTTTAAATTTACCTTTGAACCGCACTCCCTGACCGCAATCGGGATATCAAGAGAATAGGGGGTACTTATAATGAAAAAAATGCATATAAAGCCTGTATTAATCATTTTTCTAATAGCCATAATTGCCAGGCTCCTTTTTGCTGTTTCAGTTTACCAGCCCTTTGCTGACCGTCTTGGCTGGGCAAACCTGCCGGGACAATTCGAATGGGAAGGGGGCAAGAGCGATGACTATGCCGCGATTGCAAGAAACCTGGTTGCAGGAGAAGGATACAAAACGTGCGGAAATGATGGGAACTTATATCCGAGTCTCTCAAGACCCCCTGTCTACCCCTCTATTTTAGCCTTACAGTTCTATTTGTTCGGCGAAGGATTCTGGATAAACGCAATAATCAATATCCTGTATCAGAGCCTGGTATGTATAATTCTTTACTATTTAAGCTTAATGATATTTAAGAAGAAGAATATAGCCATAATCTCCAGTCTGATCTGGGCATTGTATCCACTGCCGATGCTTCAGACGATGGGGCCGTTTAGCGAGTCCATTTATGCTCTGCTTTTAGTCTCCTTTGCTTATTTCTTTTATAAATTCTATAAACTCAAAGAAACACGATATTTAATATATTTCTCAGTCTTAATGACCATACTGACACTGACACGGCCTATTTCGATAGTATTCCCTCTGTTTTTTCTGGTCATTACAATGCTTAATAAAGAATTTTCACCTGGAAATAAAATAAGACAGATTGCAATCTTTTCAGTAATCTTTATGATTGGTATTGTCCCATGGACATATAGAACCTATAAAATTACAGGTGAAGTTGTTCCTCTCGTGACTTATAAGAAGCCGCTTAATTATTATATGATTAAAGATCAGGATATTGATAAGGCAGAGCTTAAAAAGGGATTTGCAGGAAAGTTTGCAGAAGAAATAAAAAATCCATTAGCTTATTTAAAAAACCAATCAATAGAATCTGTCCAGTTCTGGTACCATAGTCATACAAAACGGACAAGTATTGTTAATGCCTTTGTGCAGATCCCTCTGCTGGCTCTATCCATATCAGGGATATGGTGGGCAAGGAAGCGAAGATATCTGATCTTTCCAATCCTGGTGACAATATGTTTTTTCTGGCTGGCATACGGAGCAACACATGCAATAGCAAGATATTCACTTCCGGTGATTACTCTATTATGTCCGTTTGCTGCAATCGGGATAATAAACCTTGTGCATACAGTCTTTAAAACAAAGTCGGATTTCTTTCTTCTCCAGGAAAATCAGTGATAATTTATTTAAACCATGACCAAGCTTATAATCCAGATTCCCTGCTACAATGAAGAAGCAGCCCTTGGTATTACGCTTTCTTCTTTGCCGCGTGAAATCCCGGGCATTGATGTTATTGAGTGGCTGATCATTGATGACGGGAGCACGGACCGTACGGTTGAAGTAGCCCGGTCGCACGGCGTGGATCATGTGATCCACCTGCCCCGCAATCAGGGGCTTGCAAGGGCATTCATGTCCGGTCTTGAGGCATGTCTTAAGGCCGGGGCTGATATTATTGTCAACACGGATGCAGACAACCAGTACTCTGCCGATGATATTCCCAGGCTTGTTGAACCGATCTTGTCCGGCAAGGCAGAAATAGTGGTGGGCGCCCGTCCCATTGCCGAGATAAAGCATTTTTCGCCCATTAAGAAAATCCTGCAAAAACTGGGCAGCTGGGCAGTCCGTTTTGCCAGCAAGACCGATATCCCCGATGCACCAAGCGGATTCCGGGCAATGACTCGGGAAGCCGCAATGCGCCTTAACGTATTTAATAAATATACCTATACACTGGAGACCATCATCCAGGCGGGACAAAAGGACATGGCAATTACCTCTGTGCCTGTAAGGACAAATGAAGAATTAAGGCCGTCACGTCTGGTGAAGAGTATCCATAGCTATGTCAGACGGTCGGTTCTAACCATCATTCGTATTACTATGACTTATAAGCCCTTTGAGTTCTTTGCTGTTCCGGGGATGATTGCTTTTGCCCTCGGACTGCTGCTTTTCCTGCGATTTTTCTATTTTTATTTTACCGGCGACGGTGCAGGCCATGTACAGTCTGTTATTTTAGCTGCTTTGCTCCTCGGGACCGGATTCTTTCTGTCTGTTGTAGGTCTGCTGGCTGACCTGATCTCTGTAAACCGGAAACTGCTGGAGAAACTCGACTGGCGGATCCAGCAAATGGAGGAAAGCCTTAATGAGAAAAAAGAGAGATAACCTGAACGATGCATAAACGATATGTGTTAACTTTATGCAACTGATGGGATAATGAATGAGAATTGTATTGATAGGGCCGACTTATCCTTTCCGCGGCGGCATAGCTCATTATACAACCCTGCTCTGCCGGGCGCTCAGAGAGAACCATGACGTCAAGTTTATTTCATTTAAGCGTCAGTATCCGGATATCCTTTTTCCCGGCAAGAGCGACCGCGATTCGAGCAGAAGCCCGGTCAAGGTGAATGACGTTGACTATATCATTGACTCATTGAATCCACTCACGTGGTTGACGGCAGTTCATGCTGTAAAAAAATACAGACCCGATAAAATAGTATTGCCATGGTGGGTGGCATTCTGGACACCGCAATTCTGGACTATACTAACCATGGTAAAACGGCATCTTAAATCAGAGGTTGTTATTATCTGCCACAATGTGGTTGAGCACGAAGCCAGTTTTATGAAAAAGATGGCGTCAAAGGTTGTCCTCTCCAAAGCTGACCGGCTGATCACCCATTCCCGGAAAGAGACCCGGAGGCTTAAGGACCTTCTGGGAAAAAGCGTCAATGCATTAACCGCCTTTCACCCGACATACGCTGGTTTGAGTGATAAGAGATACTCAAAAGAGGAGGCAAGAGAAAGGCTTGGACTCTCCGGCAGTGTTTTGCTCTTTTTCGGTTTTGTAAGAGATTACAAAGGGCTTGGTGTTTTGCTGGATGCCATGCCCATGGTTCTTAAAGATAAAGACGTTAGACTCCTTATCGTGGGTGAGTTCTGGAAGGATAAAAAGGAATACCTTGAAAAGATAGAATATTCCGGAATATCATCGAAAGTCAGGATAGTGGATGAGTATGTGCCTAACGAAGAGATCGGTATATACTTTGCAGCCGCTGATTTAGTTGTGCAGCCGTATATTTCCGCATCAGGAAGCGGGATAAGCCAGATAGCTTACGGGTTTGACCGTCCGGTAATCGCAACAGATGTGGGCAGCCTGCCGGAGGTTGTGGAAGACGGGGTAAACGGCAGGATAGTTGAGCCGGGAGATGCCGGGGGGCTTGCTGAAGCGATTCTTGAAAGCCTTGATCCCCATACTCTCAGCAGGTTTTCACTGAATGCAGCAAAGACAAAAGAGAAGTTTTCATGGGGGAAAATGGCGGAGATTGTCAGTGGAGAGGTGGATAATACAAGGTGATATAGTCATTAGATTGAGCCACCCGGTCATTTCGACCGAAGCCCTAAAGCAGGTAGAAATTTAAAAGTGTTATGTGATAGGATATTGCTACACGTAAACATACACACAGTCTTGCACAGCAACTGAATTTTTATGGGTGATTTATTGCCACTTGTATCCTGCCATTCGTACTACTTTTTGGCCTTTTATTTGTCATATCCGCACACACGTATATTGATCCAAACCTCAAAATCTTTACAATTTCTGAAAGCGGATAGGTGGGTTTGCAGAAGGTGTGATAAGTCGCTTGAGAAAGCAAGACCATGCTACTGGAGATAAGTATGCCCAAAAGTATCTTTATCCTCGGCATCGAGGGGATAGTCCCTAATATTTTTCGCTTTTTAATTTGCCCGACATAACGTCATTAAAAGACATCAGCTTAATTGATAAGTGGATAAATACCAGCAGATGGAGGTAGAAGAATGATGACGCCGGATCAGGAACGAGACACAACGGCAAGAACATCTTACTGGCAGGTGTTTCGTGTAATTTTTGTGCTGTTTTCCCTTTACCTTATGGGAGATGCATTCTATCGGTGGAATGGGTTCAGATTCCATTCACCATTCTCCGAATTTCTACCGGGCGTTGCCTTGATAACTATTCTCTGGAGTATTGTAGCAGCGGTTACTTCCCTGCTAATATGGCTGCCTGGCAGGGCATGGGAATGGTTTTGCCAGCGTGTGGGATGGAAAGTCAAGATAGAACACTTGCTGCTGTTTATATGTATTTTTGCAGTATTAGGAGCAACAGTCTGGTTTGGTAAACGCGTCAGATGGCAGCATACGCAAATAACATCGCAGTTGGAAATAATTATTTTTTTTAGTCTAATCTTTGCGTCGATATTTCTGACATGGCTGTTTCGTAATAAGATGGTCGTTATCCAGGAGCGAATAACACCGCTTGTATGGCTGTTCGGCATCTTAGTTGTGCTCTCTGTGCCTCTGGTAGCTTATCAGACATGGGGCAAGCAAACAAGTAATATGGTATCGCAAAAGTCTTTTCCATCCTCTGTTACAGACAAAAATCAGCCGAACATTATTTTAGTTACTTTTGATGCTCTGACTGCAAGGGATATGTCTGTTTATGGCTATTATCGTCCTACCACACCGTTTATCAGTCAATGGGCAAAGGCAGCGTCATTATTTACAAGGGCTAAGGCTGAGAGCAACTTCACCACGGCCAGCACTACCACCCTTATGAACGGGAAGAGGTTATGGACTCACCAGAGATATCATCTATGGGGTTCCAAACCTCTTATTGAAAGCCTGCCATTGATGCTGAAGAATAATGGCTACTACAACATGGCATTTATTGTAAATCGTTATGCCTCGGTTAGAAAATTAGGTATCTCCGAGAGTTTTGAGATTGCTGACCCGCCGATTGCATTTTATACATCCAGTAAGGGGTTATACAGGATTATTAGGGCCTCACTCTCCAGATTATTTGGTGACATCCAATTGCATGACTGGCTTGTGAGAGAGGATTTTGTTTTTTACAAACTTGTAGCTACATTTTCTCAGGATTTTTCTGAAACAATAGTGCCTCCTGAAAAAGCCTTTAACAAGTTTTTAGAAGTTATTGATAATAATGTTCCAACACCCTTTTTTGCCTGGATTCATGTCACCCCGCCTCATGACCCTTATCTGCCACCGGAGATGTACATGGGAATGTTTGATTCTTCACCAAGATTGAGGACATACGAAAGCCAACGGAACGCTCCGATTTATAAATTCAAACCGGAGCAGGAGGCAACCGTTGACATTCTGAGGGCTCGTTATGATGAGTTTATAAGGTATTGTGATAAGCAATTTGAAAACTTCATTGCACAATTAGGAACAAGAAGTAGATTAAAAAACAGCGTGATTATTTTGTCTTCAGACCACGGAATGAGCTTTGAACATAATTTTGTAGGACATGGTCGCTATAATCTTTATGAGCAAGAGACTCATATTCCCCTTATTATCAAGGAATCGAACCAAACCGAGGGACGAATTATTGATGACCTCGTGGGACTGATAGATATTGCTCCTTCAATCCTGGAATTAGCTAATATATCGGCGCCTTTATGGATAGAAGGGCGCTCATTGGTGCCGCTCATGCGGGGCAAGAAACTTCCGTCACATCCTGTATTCTCTATGAATTTTCGGAAAAACAGCAGCCGTAGATATCAGATTACCAAAGGGACCATTGCTGTCTGGGATGGTGACTACAAACTGATACATTATCTTGAGAAAGAAGAATCGCTGCTTTTTAATCTAAAGCAGGACCCTGATGAGTTAAACAATCTCTTTGACAGAGAGCCTGAGGTAGGACAGCGTCTTCTTTCTCTGATTCAGGAGAATCTTAAAGAGGCTAATGATAGAATCAAGAGGATAGAGCGGCGGTAAATTATGGGTTATCCCTAAAAAGATTTAGAATTCTGTCAGGAATACAAGTAGTCGAAGGATAATTAAAAGGGATGGGGTATAAGAGATGAAAGAAGTAATTTATGTGGGTACGGACTTATTTCCCCCGTACAATGAAATGTGCGCCAAATTGGTGTATACATTGATCAAGAACCTGCCTATGGAGAGGCCGTATAAAGTTCTTTCTCTCCCCAAACCAAAGATAAAGATGGCACCCTCTCCCAACAATAATTACATAAGGTTCCCCTATAAGGGAACCCTTATGAGCGCTTTAAGCCTTCCCCTGTACGTGCTGAAGTACTCCAAACGAGGTAAAAGTATAGTCCATTTCATGATATTGGCAGCAAGACACCCCCAATATATGTCTTTATTGCTCTCCTTTTGCAAGCTTCTCGGAGTCCCTACTGTATTTACACTGCTGAAAAAAAACAGAGAGGTGATTTTATGCGCCCGCAATGCAAGTGTAATCGTGGCGCAGACAGAACCTGTAATGGAGACGGCAAGAATGTTGCTGCCCGGGCACAGAAATATTCACCTGATATACGGCGGGACATTGGAAACCCACCATCCAACTGTGGCGAGAGCAAAGAAAGAGATTTTGTTTGTTGGGGTGCCGTTGCTATGGAGACGCGAGGATTTAAAGCGAAGGGGCGTTAACCTCCTTTTTGAGACCATAAGACACATTCAGGGCATGAATGAGGGAGTACATTTTACGATTTTAAACAGGGCGCTTCCCAATGTCCCGTTCATCAATGAAATGGCCCGGGGGATACCGGATGAGATAATGGAGGTAAAGCATAAATCTGTATCTGATATCGCAAATTACTATTCGTCAAGCTCAATGCTTCTCTGCCTTCATTTTGACGATCACTGTCCTGATCCGCCGTTGAGTGTAATTGAGGCCCTGGCATGCGGATGTCCTATTGTTACTACAAAATTCAATTCCCTGTCCAGGATTATCCAGGATGAGGGCGCTGGCGTAATTGTGGAACCCCATCCCCATTCAGTGGCAGAGGGCATTAAAAAGGTGTTATCAGATGTGGAGAGTTACAGCCGGAATGCTCTTCGCCTTGCCCAGGAAAACTTTGCCGAAAATGTCTTTAGCGCTTCTTACAACAAAATCTATGCGCTATTGGATAATGCATGAAAGAGGAATATGGAATTGAGAGCGACAGCGTAAAAACAGACAACACAGGAAAAAAGATCAGGGCTATAGCAGGTTACGTTATCGGGATTATTATAATAGGCGGGTTCGTCTATTACATAGCGGAGCACAGGGATGCCTTCAAAACTGTTCTGGATATTTCCTGGGGGCATGTTTTAGGTATTGGCATAGGTGTTTTTTTGTACTGGCTTGTCAGCAGTATCCAGACCCTCGTGTTGTTTCGGGAGGAAAATATCCGGATAGGCTTCTGGGAGAATCTTGTTGTATTAATAGCAAGCATCGCTTTAAATTACCTGCCGATGCGAATGGGTACGCTCTTGCGTCTGCGCTATCTCAAGTCAGTTCACGGACTCCGCTATGCCCGGTATGGAAGCCTGTTCGGAATTCGCCTGGTCATCCTTATCTTTACTACCGGGGTGCTTGGCTGTGCCGGCACTATCGCTATCTTGATTTCAGGCGGCGCCTTCAGCAAGGAGCTGACGCTCATCTTTATCGCCCTGATAATCATTTCGATTCTGGGATACATAGCGCCCGCCCCGAAGTTCAAGAATCAAAACAGCGCCATATCGCGTATATGGAATGACTTTTCTACCGGGTTTGAAGCCATACGTAACAAACCCGCTTTGGCATGGCAGGTTATGGCGCTCACCCTGCTCCAGTTCGCCGCCCTCGCCGCTCGCCTTTACCTGAGCTTTGATGCAGTGCAGTTTCATCCCTCTCCATGGATACTGCTGCTTCTTGTACCGCTGTCCACACTGATGGCATTTCTGACTTTCACCCCGGGCAGCATGGGACTGCGCGAAGGCATCATGGGCTATGTGACATTAGCCTCCGGTTATGATTTCAATAGCGGAATTTTTGCAGGCGTTGTGGACAGGGTAATAATACTTGTCATGATTTTTACTGTCGGTACCGTCTGTGCTGTCTATGTCTGGATTCGAATGCATAAAGCCGTAGTAAAAAAATCTAAAATCAAGAGAGTCTCTTAAGCAGTGAAAATCTGTGCCTGAGTAAGTAACTGTTATTGTACCGCTGCAGAAAAACGATAGGGTTAGGCTATAAAATAAGCTTATAGATGCTATAAGTAGATTGATATAATGATTAAGATGCACTTATACTTCAATAGGTAGCGCTCCTCTTCGCTCAAGATAGATTTCAAATACGAGTCTCTTACAAAGTATTTTTCGTCATCCCCAAGAGTCGGGGTGTTTAATAGGCAGGGGCATGATTGTCTTGCTCCAGAATAAAATAAGGAGGGTATTATGAGATTAAGAAATTTATGTGTAATGTTTGGCGTGCTTGTATTTGTTTTACTGTCCCCATATGCGGCTATGGGAGAGTGGGAGATAGAATGTGTGGACTGTCCGCATCAATTTAGTGATATGGGTTCGAGATCGCTGGTGCTGGATTCAGGAGGATATCCCCATATCGCTTATGGAGCGGATAATTTATATTATGCCTCTTATGACGGAGTTTCCTGGCAAATTGAGACGGTGGACAGCGCCGGAAAAGTGGGCAGGTATACGTCCCTGGCGCTTGATGCCTCGGGCAGGCCCCATATCAGTTATTTTGACGATTGGAAGTATGACTTGAAATATGCCTCTTATGACGGGGGCTCGTGGCAGATTGAGACGGTGGATAGTGAAGGATCTGTGGGCTATTATCCCTCCCTGGCACTTGATGCCTCGGGCAGGCCCCATATCAGCTATTATGCAAGTTACCCGGATTATGACTTGAAATATGCCTATCATGACGGGGTTTCCTGGCAGATAGAGACAGTGGACAGTGCTGGATTGGTAGCCGGAGGTGGCAGGTATACATCCCTGGCGCTTGATGCCTCGGGCAGGCCCCACATCAGTTATTCGGGTATTTATTATAAAGGTCTTAAATATGCATGGTATGATGGAGTCTCCTGGCGGATTGAGATGGTGGACAGCGCCGCCGGATATATGGGCTATTCTACGTCCCTGGCGCTTGATGCCTCGGGCAGTCCCCATATCAGTTATTATGATGTTACAAATTATGACCTGAAATATGCATGGCGTGACGGGGTTTCCTGGCGGATTGAGACGGTGGATAGTGAAGAATATGTGGGCCAATATACGTCCCTGGCACTTGAT
>DRDE01000048.1 GCA_011040095.1 Nitrospirota bacterium | reverse complement strand
TGCCGCAAAAAGACGGGATGATCTGGAAAATTGTTATAGGCACTATTCCCGCAGCAATTGCAGGCGTTTTACTTCGTGACTGGATTGAACAAAACAGGAGCCCTCTCCTCATTGCCATCACACTAAGCCTTGTATCAATATTCATGATTTTGTCTGAAAGGAATTATAAGAGGCCGGAGCGTTCAGGGATTGAGAAAGTCGGATTTAAAACCGCATTATTCATCGGCCTTGCCCAAGCGTGCGCCCTTATCCCCGGGGTTTCAAGGTCCGGTATTACGATTGTGGCCGGACTTACAAGAAACCTTAAAAGAGAGGATGCCGCACGATTCTCTTTTTTATTAGGCACGCCTGCAATTGCCGGGGCAAGCCTTCTTGAAGCAAAAAACATGATAGGAGCGGAGAGTCTTGAACTCGATATTTTCATGATCGGCATAACCGTATCGGCGGTCATCGGGTATTTTGCAATAAAGTACCTGATACTGTTTCTGCAGAATCACTCTCTGCGGCCTTTTGCCTATTATCGTTTTTTACTTGCTTTTGTTATCATACTATCCATGTGGATTAATGCTTAACTGATCCACGGATTATTCAAAATGACAGAGATAATGTGAATAAACAAAAGTGGCAAAGGCGTAGAGGCGCAAAGGCACAGAGCAGGAAAACACACCTTGTGCCTTTGCAACTTTGTGCCTGATTAATATGGAGCGGGTCAGCAGGATAAAAGAGGAAATTAAAGGGATCCTTGCCATTCTTGCGGGCCTTGTCGTTATCATTAGCCTTACAAGCCATAATCCCTGGGACCAATCATTTTCCACACAGAGCCCGGAGTTAAGAAACCTGCTCGGAGCTTTCGGCTCCAATCTCTCCGATATCCTTCTGCAAAGCGTGGGGCTGGCCTCTTATCTCATCCCGGCAATTCTTGTTATCTCCGGGTTAAGAAAGGTTTCAGGCAGGTCAACCCATCAAAAAAAAGGCGTATTTATCGCTTCATTCATTATCCTGATACTCTCTACTTCATCGCTTCTTACAATTATTTTCGGCAGCCATTCAGGCGGAACTCTCGGTATATTCAGCACAGGTATAACATTAAAAGCTGTTTCAACCACCGGCTCATACCTGCTGTTTATAACCTTGACGCTTGTTTCACTCATGTATCTCATACAGTTTTCTCTTGCAAATCTGGTTGTAACTATCAAAGGCAGGATTTTATCCGCCTCAAAGGCCGCCTCTTCCGTCAAATCAAAAAACAAGACAGAAAAACAGCCGCATATTTTAGAAGAGCAGCCCCAGGCCGCGGCCCCGCCTGAACAGGAATCTCTTCCCCTTGTGTACCAGGAGGCAAAATCCGGGCCATTGAAAAAAACCGGTTCAAAACCGGCAAAAAAAACATCCACAGAGTATCAACTCCCCGGCATTAATCTCTTGAATGACCCGCCTCCTTCAAAATCCAGGCCCGCAAAAGGGGAGCTGATCGAAAGATCCGGCCTGCTTGAAAAAAAGCTTCTGGACTATTCAGTGGAAGGTAAGGTCACTTATGTGTCACCAGGGCCGATTGTAACCATGTTTGAGTTTGAGCCTGCGCCGGGCATCAAGATAAGCAAGGTCATGTCCCTGTCAGACGACCTTGCAATGGCCCTCAAGGCAACCAGCATACGTATCTCCCCGATACACGGCAGGTCGACGCTCGGGATTGAAGTCCCGAATAAAGACAGGGAAGACGTCTTCCTGAAAGATATTATTGCAAATGAATTTCATAAGAGCCATTCAAAATTGACCCTGGCGCTCGGCAAGGATATTTTCGGGATACCGGTCATGACGGACCTGAGCAAAATGCCCCATCTTCTGATCGCAGGGGCCACCGGCTCCGGCAAGAGCGTGGGGATGAACACCATTGTGCTGAGTCTCCTGTTCAGGGCATCGCCTAAAGAAGTAAAGATGCTGATGATAGACCCTAAAATGCTTGAGCTCTCTGCGTATGAAGAAATCCCGCATCTGTTAATGCCTGTTATCACGCTGCCCAAAGAGGCCTCAAATGCACTGAAAAAGCTGGTCTTTGAGATGGAGCGGCGTTACAGGCTGCTGGCGGAATCAGGGGCGAGAAATATCGAGGCTTACAATAGAAAACGCTCCAGGCCTGCGCAGGGTATAACAGGTGATGATAAAGAACACCTGCCCTATATAGTTATTTTTATAGACGAGCTTGCGGACCTCATGTTTGCCTCCGGACGAGAGGTTGAAGACTCCATTGCAAGGCTTGCCGGAATGGCGCGGGCGGCAGGCATCCATTTAATTCTTGCTACCCAGAGACCGTCCGTGGATGTTATAACAGGTATAATCAAGGCAAACTTTCCTTCAAGGATATCTTTTCAGGTCTCTTCAAAAATGGACTCAAGGATAATCCTCGACACCTACGGAGCTGATCAGCTTCTCGGAAAGGGCGACATGCTTTTCTCCAGCCCGGGAAAGAAAATCAAAAGGATACACGGCGCCTATGTAAGCGAAGAAGAGATAAGAGACGTGGTGAATTTTATAAAGGCCCAGGCCGGACCTGATTACACATTGTTTGAAGACCTTACAGCAGAACCACTTGAAGAATCAAACCAGGGGGACAAGGATGAGTTCTACTCCCAGGCAAAAGAGATTGTCCTTTCCGCTGACCAGGCGTCAATCTCATACATCCAGCGCAGGATGAAAATAGGCTATAACAGGGCGGCAAGGATTATGGAAATGCTGGAAGAAGAAGGCATTGTCGGGCCCCCGGGCGAGGCGGGGAAACCAAGAGAAATTATCAGGAGGAGTTAATGGGAAAAGAAAAGGCACAGAGGCGCAAAGGCACAAAGGCACAAAGCAGGTTCCACATCTTTTTTTCAGTTTTTATATTATTCATTATTCATTGTTCATTGTTCATTGCCGTTTCCGTTGCTTCTGCGGCTGACGTTGACGGGGTGGTTGACCGGGTGCAGAAAAAGTTTGCCGGGATTATTGATATCAAAGGCACGTTTGTACAGAAAAGCTATATAAAAGACATCGAACAGACCCAGGAATATTCGGGCGCATTTTTCATTAAAAAACCTTCCCGGATGATGTGGGAATATGCGGCTCCCCGCGATGAAAAAGTCATAATCAATAACCTGGACACCTGGATTTACAAAAAGGCGCGGAACCAGGTAATCAGGACAAAATTCAGCAAAGAGTCCTACAGCCAGGTGCCGATAGCACTGCTGGTAAGCCTGGAGAATATCAGGGCTGATTTTGACATTACCATGCCGGAAAAAAATGCCCTTCAACTCAAGCCGAAACAAAGGGTCGGTTTCATAAAAACAATTGTTCTGGAAATCACACCAGGGGAGATGCCGGTAAAGATGTTCACGATTTTCGACACTTACGGCAACATAATCATGATCGAACTCAGGGACGTAAAAATAAATCCCGGACTCGATGATTCATTGTTCATATTTAAAACACCTCCGGGAGCAGAGGTATTTGATCTCGGTCAATAAAAGAAGGCACAAAGTGGCAGAGGAACAAAGGCACAAAGTAAAAACCTTCAGGGATTTAATTGTATGGCAAAAAGCCATGCAACTGGTAACTCAGATTTACTTAATAACAAAAGGCCTGCCTAAAGAAGAGATTTACGGATTAACTCCACAAATAAGAAGAAGTTCTGTCTCAATCCCAAGTAATATAGCAGAAGGATATGGCAGAAATTCCACAAATGACTACATCCGTTTTCTCCAAATTGCAACCGCCTCTTTATATGAACTGCAAACTCAATTAGAAATCTGCCTGAATTTAGAATATTTGTCAAAGCAAATATTTAAAGAATTATATGAAAAAAGCAGAGAAATAGAACGAATGATCAGTAGCTTAATAAGAAAATTGACTCCGGACAAATGAACTTTGTGCCTTTGTGCCTCTGCTCCTTTGTGCCTGATTTTAATTAAAAAATGCCTCCAAGAAGAAAACGGATTAAACGGAAAAAGAAGAGTTATCGTATCATATTGGTTCTGCTCCTGATCGCAGCGGGCATCTTTTTATTAATCAGGCACCCGGGCAGGGAAAATATTAATAAAAACCGTGATGTATTTACACCCCCCCAAAAACCTGAAGTCTTATTGCCTGCGCCGCCTCCGGTAAAAAAACTGCCGAAAGTGGCAATTGTAATAGACGACATGGGGAGAAGCAGGAAAATGGCTGAAAAAATTTTAAACATAAAAAGCCCCCTGACACTTTCCATCCTCCCTCAACGGAGATATTCGGTATGGATCGCAGAACAAGGAAACAGGCGCGGACATGATATCATTGTCCATTTGCCTATGGAAGCTATAAGGCCCCTCAAACTCGGAGAAGGCGGAATGTATACATGGATGTCCGATGATGAAATAGTCGAAACACTGGAAAAGGATATCCGCTCTGTCCCGTTTATTAAAGGCGCAAGCAATCATATGGGGTCCGCTTTCACACAGGATGAGCGGGTTATGCGCATCGTTATCTTGACATTAAAAAAAAACGGGCTCTTTTTTCTTGACAGCT
>DRDE01000047.1 GCA_011040095.1 Nitrospirota bacterium | reverse complement strand
CAAGCAGGGTTGATTCGTGCCCGTATCTTTCCCTCAAATACACCACCGCGCCTTTTATCGCATTCAGAGGATTCCTGGCACCATGCGCCAGAGATGAAGCAATTTTTCCGATAGCAACCATTTTCTCTGAATCAGCGAGTTGTTTCGTAAGCGGACATTTGCCTGAAATGTTGTCTAATACAACATTTGCCTCTATAATTTCCCCTTTTTTATTTCTTACCGGGATAATCCGGATATCAGCGGAAAGATCCGTTCCCATAAAACAGATATTTCTGAAGTCTTTCAAATGTCTTTTCCTGTTGTCACTGAAAACACGGGATATGTCGTCGCACAGCAGCGGAAAGACCCCTTTTACATTATTGCCGACAACATCCTTTGCCTCTCTATAGCTTAATTTCTCCATGCTTGAGTTCCATGACCTTATAATGAGATCTCCATCAATACTGAAACAGCATTTATCAGTCAATTTATTTCTCACCCGACCTGTAAAATTTATAAACCTCTAATAAATTCTTCATATAATTGCGGATTCTTGTCCGACATTTCCTGCTCCGTATTTTTTATCTCTCCGAGGTAAGGAGTCCGGATCCCGTGATAATCAACAGGGTCGCCGATTGCCTGGAAATCAAATCCGAATTTGTTAAGCAACGTAACGATTCCTTTTGTCATTACAGCATACCAGTGGGTTAACCCCCTTTTCTTGCTCTCCTGGTAAACGGCTTTATATAAAGCGACAACCACTTCATGCCTTCTTCTTCTCTCACTATATGATTCGTTGTTTGTGCGCCTCGTTCCCCTGTACCTGTATTTATCATCGGATCTCCTGAAGTAAGTCCTGTTATTTGACCTGTTATTTAAATAGACGGACGAAAAATCAAAACTGCCGATGCTTCTTCTCTCCTCATCAGGGCCGTATATATATTTATCTTCCGCTCTTCTCCTGTAATCTCTATGTATTACAAGCCATGCAATCTCGCCTGTTGAGTCACCGGGAAGGTTGTCCGGGTTTATATTTAATTCACAGTATTTTTCAGTTGGAAACCCTTCGGGAGAATTAAGTATCAG
Organism: Nitrospirota bacterium; assembly: GCA_011040095.1. Taxonomy (GTDB): domain Bacteria; phylum Nitrospirota; class Thermodesulfovibrionia; order UBA6902; family UBA6902; genus BMS3ABIN06. The sequence continues at coordinate 10,153 of DRDE01000047.1, read as the reverse complement.
GCTTACAGCTCCGACAATTTTCCGGGAATAATCCTTAACTGCAAAGTGCAAGGCATTATTGTCATATATATCCGTCACAATTCCATCGGAATACTTCCCCTGTTTTTCAAAACCCCATTCCCGGCAATAAACCTTATAGCGCAACCTGTGGATTTCTTTCAGTTCTTTCTCATCCGAGATGCGGCTGACCATCATACACATAAAGTTTCCCCTATAAATGTCATAGTGTCAAAGCAGTTATAATCCTATTATATATAAAATATAATAAGGTTCTTCCCCTATACAGAAGGGTGAGCAGGTATTTCATATGATGCCAAGAAATAAGATTGTATCCCCTTATTCAAAAAACAGTCTAAAGAATAACATATTTATACGATATGGTGAAAGCTGTATATTAAGGTTTCAGTGTCAAGCGCTGTCTCCTTCTTGTTTCGGAATAAAATCATTAAACTTTAGGGACAGGGGCAGTCGGTTCCGCATATCTTTGAGGCATCCGCTGCATTGGATTACAAAATTGTAGTCCATCATTACATAATTGTAGCTTCATGGCTTTCAGGTTTCTTTTAATTTCAATAAATTACAGTTGGCATGGTTTTAGCTATATCCGTGTGCGCAAACAAAAACCCTGACCGTTCACGGTTATCGGTTTACGGTTTGCAGTTAAAACTGGTGACTCTCAAATTGTGAACTATTACTGTTTTATTATATTTCCTTCAGCCGTTAACTGTTAACCGACAACCGTGAACGGTTACTAAAAACCAAAGGAGAGGATAAAGAGGATGAAACCAGGAAAGCATATTTTAACACTTATATTATTTTTACTTTTGACGCCGGTCGCTGCTTTTGCAGAAGAAACGGCTTCAATAAACAGCGGGGATACGGCATGGATGATTGTGGCAACCGCGCTGGTCCTGTTTATGACCATACCGGGCCTGTCGCTCTTTTACGGCGGCTTAGTCAGGACCAAAAATGTTTTGTCCATTTTTGTTCAGTGCTTTGCCATCACCTGCTTAGTGACAATTTTGTGGGTTATTTATGGATACAGTATTGCCTTTGACGGCGCCGGGATGCAGGAAGGTGTCTTCAATTTCCATTCACTCTTCGGTGGATTCGGGAAGGCCTTTCTGTCAGGCGTCGGGGTTGACAGCGTATCCGGAACTATCCCGGAGACGGTCTTTGTCATTTTCCAGATGACCTTTGCGATCATTACTCCAGCGCTTATGGTGGGAGCATTTGCAGAAAGAATGAAGTTCAGCGCTGTCATGGCTTTTGTGGCGATATGGTTCACCTTCTCTTACCTGCCTATTTGCCACATGGCATGGGGAGGAGGAGGCGCCCTCTTTGACAACTGGGGGGTACTTGATTTTGCAGGGGGGACCGTTGTTCATATTAACGCCGGAATTGCCGCCTTGGTGGCCTGCATAGTTGTAGGCAAACGTAAAGGCTATGGCACAACCGCCATGCTGCCCCACAATGTTCCTTTTGTTCTGATCGGCGCCGGCATGCTCTGGGTCGGGTGGTTCGGTTTTAATGCAGGCAGTGAGCTGGCCGCTGACGGGACAGCCGGGATGGCCATGCTGGTTACCCAGATAGCTACTGCCATGGCAGCCATAAGCTGGACGGTGATGGAATGGATACGCAGCGGCAAACCCACTGCAGTGGGTATTGCTACGGGCGCTGTAGCCGGCCTTGTGGCGATCACCCCGGCTTCCGGGACAGCGGGCCCCATGGGAGCGCTTCTTATAGGCGCGGTTTCAGGAACCCTCTGCTATTTCACCGCCACTTCAATGAAGAGAGCGCTCGGTTATGACGACAGCCTTGATGTCTTTGGGGTCCATGCTGTAGGCGGCATTGTCGGCGCAACCCTGACCGGCCTGTGCGCCGCTGAATTCATGGGAGGGGCAGGCATTAATGCCGCAAGTGTCGGCGCACAGATATGGGCACAGCTCAAAAGCATTATGGTGACCATTACCTGGAGCGGCGTTGTCTCATTTGCGGCCCTGAAGGCCATAGATATGGTCATCGGGATTCGCGCAAGCGAAAAAGATGAGGAAAAAGGCCTCGATATCAGCCAGCATGAGGAAACCGGCTACACCATGTAAAACACTCAACTCGCGGGAGAGCTACAAAATTGTCATTCTTACAATTTTGTAGCTCTCCCTTATATCCTGTTGTTCTTTAAATTAATTCTGCGCCGCACACACCCGCTTCCTACAATTTTGTAGGCCAATCAACTTTTCTAACCTCTTAAAAATAAAACATTTTACAATTAGCACACTTCTTGCGCAGGGTAAACGGATAATTTACTCTGCTTATTAATCAGGAGGTACGACTCATGAAAATGGTTTCCGCTGTTATCAAGCATTTCAGGCTTGATGAGGTTAGAAAGGCCCTTACGGACATCGGGGTGCTATGATGAGAAAGTTCACAGTTCACGGTTCACGGTTCACAGTTATCACTTTCCTGTTCTCTTTTTTTATTGTTTGCAGCCCTGCTTTTGCCGGGGAGGCATCAAAGGTTGATACCGGAGACACGGCATGGATCCTTGTCTCGGCTGCCCTGGTAATGCTTATGACCCCGGGGCTTGCCCTGTTTTACGGCGGCATGGTGAGGAGGAAAAATGTGCTGGGAACCATCATGCACAGCTTCGTTGCTATTGCCATTATCAGCCTGCAGTGGATATTTATCGGCTACTCCCTTTCATTCGGCCCGGACATCGGCGGATTTATCGGGGGACTTGACTGGATAGGATTAAAAGGCGTGGGACTCGAACCTTCGGCCTATGCCCCCACTGTGCCGCATCTCGCATTTATGATCTACCAGGCCATGTTTGCCGTTATAACCCCTGCCCTTATCAGCGGGGCCTTTGCCGAAAGAATGAAGTTTTCAGCGTATGTTATCTTTATAATCGTCTGGACAACCATTGTTTATAACCCTGTCTGTCACTGGATATGGGGCGGAGGATGGATGAGTGATCTCGGTGTGCTCGATTTTGCCGGCGGCCTGGTTGTGCATGTCACATCAGGGGTTTCCGCGCTGGCCGCGGCATTATACATTGGAAAAAGAAAAGGTTATCTTAAAGAGGCCATGCCCCCGCACAACCTGCCGATGACAGTGCTCGGTGCAGGGCTTCTCTGGTTCGGATGGTTCGGCTTTAATGCAGGGAGCGCCCTGTCTTCAGGCGAGCTGAGCACAATGGCCTTTGTTACAACTCATACAGCAGCAGTGGCTGCTACTGTAACATGGATGCTGATAGAATGGGTCCACCGCGGGAAAGCGACCATGTTCGGCGTTGCAACAGGCGCGATTGCCGGTCTTGCGACAATAACTCCTGCTGCGGGTTTTGTCGGGCCGATGTCCGCTTTAATTATCGGGATAGCTGCCGGGAGCATCTGTTATCTGGCCCTGAATGCAAAGGGCCGTTTCGGTTACGACGATTCACTCGATGCATTCGGCGTTCACGGCGTAGGCGGCACAATCGGGACAATCGGGGCAGGACTTTTTGCCTCGGCTGCAATAAACGGAGTCAACGGGCTGTTCTTCGGCAACTCAAGGCAATTACTTGTCCAGTTAATGGCCATTGCCGTAGTTGCAGTATATTCATTTGTTTTAAGCCTCGTTATTCTGAAAGCAATTGATGCGGTTATCGGTGTAAGAGTTGATAAAGAGGGCGAAATTGAAGGGCTTGACATTAACCAGCACGGTGAGGAAGGATACTTCTTATAAAAAATGTCTTATCCTACAAAATAGTAGCACTAACTACGTGATTGTAGTTAGTGGCGCTGTGGTTTTATTGAAAATCAGGCAGTTATGAGCCGGCATGTTTTTCGCATTATGAAACAACATGGTTTCGTTAAAAATCAAAGTGGAAGGTATGGAGAAGGAAGAAAATAATCAAGGCCCTGAGGAAATGTGAGTGGGTCAAGGTAAGGGCGGCGGAATATATAGGTATTACCGAGAGGATGATAGGATACAAAATAAAAAAATACGGGATCAAAAAAGAAGACGGAAATACGGTATAATATACACTTTGTTCCGAAGAACAAAACTTAATTAATCCACAGATTACGCAGATGACACAGATGGGAAAAACAGTGGGAGAGAAAAAAACCTGTGAAATCTGCGGATATATAATGTCCTGTACATGAACAAATGAAGGAACCGGATGTCTGTTTTAATCGTTAAAAACATCAAATCCGAAGGGCCGGGAACCATAGAGGATTACCTGAAAGGAAAAGATATCCCATACAGCATACTGGAGATATTTGACTGCAAGGCGGAAATACCCGACTTAAAAGAATTCACTCACCTTGTAGTCATGGGCGGGCCGATGGCGGTTTACGAAAGTGATGAACACGCCTTCCTCAGTTATGAAAGGGCCATAATCAGGGTATTTATTAAAAGCGGCAGACCTGTTCTCGGTATCTGTCTCGGCGCCCAGATGATCGCCGATGCGCTCGGCGCTAAGGTTTATCCCGGGGGGACACAGGAAGTCGGGTGGCACAACGTTGACCTTACCCCCGAAGGTATGCAGGACCCCTCCCTCTCAACGCTCTCTGTCGACAAAGCTTCGTATGCAGAGGTCTTTCAATGGCATGGCGACACCTTTGACCTGCCGGAAAAGGCTGTAAGGATTTCCTCGTCAGAGGCTTACCGGAACCAGGCATTCAGATACGGCGGCAATGTTTATGCCTTGCAGTTTCATATAGAGGTTACCCCGGAGATAATCAGGGAATGGTTTAAAGATGAGAAAGGCGTTGATATTGATAAAATGCTCCAACAGACTGATCGTATCTTCCCTGAATATTACAAGAGGGCCATGAATTTTTATGAAAAAATTTTCTCTTGACAATAACCAACCAAATTATAAGGAGGTAGTTTATGACACCGAAAGACGTACTCACACTTGCACAGGAAAACAATGTCATCATGGTGGACTTCAAGTTCATTGACTTTCCCGGAACCTGGCAGAATTTTTCAGTTCCGGTCAGTGAACTGGAAGAAGCAACATTTGAGGATGGAGTCGGTTTTGACGGCTCATCAATAAGAGGATGGCAGGCAATCCATGCCTCCGACATGCTGATTATTCCCGACCCTTCAACCGCCATCCTCGATCCTTTCAGAAAGTATCCGACCCTCAGCCTGATCTGTAACATTGTTGACCCGATAACAAAAGAGTCTTATACAAGAGATCCGCGGCATATAGCCCAGAAAGCTGTTCAGTATATGAAATCCACCGGCGTGGGAGATACGGTTTATTTCGGCCCCGAGGCCGAGTTTTTCATTTTTGATAATATAAGATTCGACCAGAATGCTCAAAGCGGTTATTACTTTATCGACTCTAAAGAAGGCATCTGGAATTCAGGCAAGGACGAAGGCCCGAACCTCGGCTATAAACCAAGGCATAAAGAGGGGTATTTCCCTGTGTCGCCGACAGATTCTCTCGAGGACATGCGCACGGAGATGGTTACCGTTATGCAGAAATGCGGCATTCACATTGAAGCCCAGCATCACGAAGTTGCAACTGCCGGCCAGGGAGAGATCGATATGAGATTTGCCCCGATGGTGGAACAGGCGGACAAGCTGATGCTTTTTAAGTACATAGTAAAGAACGTAGCAAATCAGCACGGCAAAACCGCAACCTTTATGCCAAAGCCTCTTTTGGGTGATAACGGCACCGGAATGCATACGCACCAGAGCATCTGGAAGGACGGCAACCCCCTGTTTGCAGGCAGCGGATATGCGGGCATCAGCGATATGGCATTACACTACATCGGCGGAATATTGAAGCATGCAAGGGCGCTTGCAGCGCTGACAAACCCGACAACCAATTCTTACAAAAGGCTTGTGCCGGGCTTTGAGGCCCCGGTAAACCTGGCATACTCAGCCAGGAACAGGTCGGCTTCCGTGAGAATCCCGATGTACTCTCCTTCACCAAAGGCCAAGAGGGTTGAGGTAAGATTCCCTGATCCTTCATGCAATCCCTATCTTGCTTTTGCCGCAATGCTGATGGCAGGGCTTGACGGAATAGAGAACAAGATCGATCCGGGCGAACCGTTTGACAAGGACCTTTACGAACTTCCGCCGGAAGAGCTTGCAAAAGTCCCCCAGATGCCCGGCTCCCTTGACGAGGCCCTCGATTCCTTAGAGAAAGACCATGCGTTCCTGCTCAAAGGCAATGTATTTACAGGAGATGCCCTTGAGACCTGGATGACATACAAGAGAGAGAACGAGATTGATGCACTGAGGCTCAGACCGCACCCGTATGAGTTCTTCATGTACTACGATATATAAATCCTGATAATCCCCTCACTTGATGGGGTGTGAACATAAGGCTCAGGTTGATTTAATTCAGCCTGAGCCTTTTTCAGTTTATTTGCCTGCCGCTGTAGCGGGCCTCTTTAAAATACCACAATATTGTCATAATTACATCATTAATGTTGCTTCCAATAAGTTCAATTATCCGGATAATCACCTGATATCAACAAGTTAGAAAGCTGGTATGCCTATTGCTGTATATTATTAAATTACGATAACCTATGGAAAATGAGGAGTATAAAAATGTCATCCTTACATGTGCACAGGAACAGAGATATCATAAAGAACCATCCGTGTTTTTCAGAGAAGGCCCATCATAAATTCGGAAGGATTCATCTGCCCGTTGCCCCGGCCTGCAATATTCAGTGTAAATACTGCAAAAGAAAATATGATTGCGCCAATGAATCAAGGCCGGGCATCACGAGCAGGATATTGACTCCTCCGGAAGCGCTGGAAAGGGTCAGGGCATTAGTTGAAAGAAATGAACGCTTAACCGTTATCGGCATAGCCGGACCCGGAGACCCGCTGGCAAATGACGCCACATTTGAAGTTTTCAGGGCAATTAACAGAGAATACCCCGAACTGACTCTCTGTGTTTCAACCAACGGACTCCTGCTCCGCGACAGGCTTGAAGAGCTTATGGAATCAGGTGTAAGCAGCCTGACCATAACCATAAACGCAGTGATACCGGAGATTGCCGAGAAGATATATTCACGGGTGTCATACAAAGGGAAGCTTTATACAGGCAGGGAAGCGGCTGAATGTCTCCTGCACAACCAGTGGGAGGGCCTCGGAGCTGCTGTTGAAGCAGGGCTTATTGTAAAGGTTAATACAGTTCTCATCCCCGGCATTAATGACGAGGAGGTCCCCTTTGTGGCATGGTTTGCCGGCAAAAGGGGAGCGGCATTGATGAATATAATGCCGCTGATCCCGAAGGCCGGGTTTGAACATTTCCAAAGGCCGTCTCCTGGATACCTGGATATAATGCGCAAAAAATGCAAAAAGCATATTCCCCAGATGACCCATTGCAGGCAGTGCAGGGCAGACGCCTGCGGCGAGATCGGGGAGGACAAAGACATGGAGCTTGAGGCGCTCTTTTCAAGGCTCGGTGAGGTTTATAATGAGATGGTCGTCTGAAAAAAACCTTGAACTGACTGATACGGAAGCGGAAAGATACCGCAGGCAGATGATGCTGCACGGGTTTACCCCGGAGCATCAGCAAAGATTAAAGGGATCAACCGCCCTGATAGCAGGAATCGGCGGCCTCGGGGGAACTGCCGCCGTCTATCTTGCCGTTGCAGGCATAGGGAAAATGGTCCTTGTCCATTCAGGGAAGCTCACCCTGTCAAACATGAACAGGCAAATATTGATGAAACATGACTGGATAGGAAAAAGCAGGACAATCCAGGCAAAGAAGACAATAGAAGAGATAAATCCGGATGTAGAGATTGAGATATACGATGAAAGAATATCAGAGGATAAGATTGAGAGGTTTCTTGATGGTGTACGGATTGTCCTCTCGGCGCGCCCCAATTTTCATGAACGGAGGGTACTGAATAATGCCTGTGTCAATAAAGATATTCCAATGATTGAAGCAGCGATGAATGATATGGAGGGATACCTGTTTAATGTTATCCCGGGGGCGACCCCCTGTCTTAACTGTATCTACCCGGATGATAATCCTGAATGGGAGGAACTGGGCTTTCCTGTCATAGGCGCAGTATCAGGCGCCCTCGGCTGCCTCATGAGTATAGAAGCAATAAAGCTCCTGACAGGATACGGCAGGCCGCTGCTTTCCCGGATGCTTGTGTTCAATATCATGAACATGGAGTTCAGCAAGTTGAATATAAACAGGGACCCCGGTTGCAAAGTATGCGGTAACCGTTGACGGTTAACAGTTAACAGTTACGATTGAAGCAACTAATCATCCATATTAATCAGTCCCTGTTCAATAGCAATCGCCACTGCCTGGGTCCTGCTTATGACATTCAGTTTCCGCTTGATATTGTTAACATGAAAGTTTACCGTCCTCTCACTTATGCCGAGGATTGCTCCTATCTCCCATGAACTCTTGCCCTTTTTTATCCACCTGACCACTTCTTTTTCTCTTACTGAAAGCGTTCCGTTGCCGGCATCCAGGCTCTGCAGCGCCTCATTTATATTTACAAGTATTTCTTCGTTTTCAAAAGGCTTGGTAATGTAGTTAAATGCTCCCATCTTCATAGCCTGCACAGCATCTTTTATATCCCCATAGCCCGTAAGCATAATTACAATTAAGTTTTTGTTTCTTTTTTTAATTTCTTCAAGAACCTTCATCCCGTCCATTCCGGGGAGCTTGATATCCAGTAAAACCAGGTCAGGGAAATAAGCCCCGATTTTTTTAAGCGCCTCTTTGCCGGTGCCCGCTGTAATAACTTCATATCCCTCCGGCTTTATAATGCTCGATAGCACCGACTGCATTTCTTTGTCATCATCAATTATCAGAATATTTTTCATTTGCTGGAGAGCTTCCCTCTTCTAAATAATATAGTATTAGTTAATTGCCGGATTTATTCAAGTAAGCCGCGTTAGAAAGAATTGTAACCACTCAGGTTCACGGTTCAAGGTTAAGAGTACATATCGTCGAACTAATTCAGAGATGAACTCAATATTTTTCAGGCTGAGGTCTGTACTTTATATCCTGTTTTATCAATGTCTCCAATGCGGCATCGAGATATGGCTTTTTGCAATCAACATTATCAATATTCCCGTCCCTTACATAAGCCATATAGCGGCATCCGCCGAAACAGAGGGGAAGGTACCCGCACTCTGCACACTCCTCATTTTTCCAGATACCGGGTTTATACGAATCACTGTAATCCGTCACGCCGTTCCGGAGGTCTCCTATGGCAAAGCCCTTGTTCCCGATAAAGACAGGACACTTATAAATTTCACCGTCGAAATTTACAACAAAAGAATCTTCTATCTCCACCTGGCACGGGGTGGGAGATATCTTCGGTGTATTATAACCCCTTTTTAACACCTCCTCCCTCAAGAATCTCCCTGCCTTTATTAGCCACGGCTCATTTACGGACATGAACCCGTCCGTAAAGTCAGCGGGAGAACTATCCCCTTTGGGCCGGTTCATTACAGGGTCGAATTTCAGCTCATGGAGCCTGTGCGGAGAGAGTCCTTCCTTTTCAAGATAATCCATGAGCAGGGGGAAGTTTTGAAAATTTCCTTTTTGAAAATTGCCGCCGACAGCGATCTTTACTACATCGTTTGTCTCCTTGATATTCTTTATGATTGTATCAAAACTGCCCGCTCCAGACTTGAAAGGGCGGCAGACGTTGTGAATCCCGGGCGGGCCGTCTAAGGTTATCTTAATGCCTTTAAGGCCTAAAGCGGCCAGGTCTTCTGCAATCCGCCTTTTGAAAAAAGAGCCGTTGGTAACGAGGGTGAAAGTATATGAGGCGCCCCTGCTTTCTGTAAAAGACTTCATTTGCTCGGAAATGGATTTAATAAGGTCTGCGCTTAAGAGCGGTTCTCCACCGTAAAAATCCATATTAACGGACTTCTTTTTAGGGGTAAATCTGCTTTTGATAAAATCCAGCAGCAGGTCTGCTGTTTCACCGGTCATGTAGAACTTACCCTTCATGCCGCCTTCATAGCAGTATATGCAATTAAAATTGCAGTCGAGGTTGAGGATTACGGATATGTTCAGTCCTGAATTCTTTTCATTGATCTCATTCAGAAAGCCGGAGACCTCTATCTTTTCCTGTTCCCTGTCAGGTACGATCATGCCGAGTTCTGACAGCGCCGCCTCATTTTCCGGGGACAACATTCCTTTTGCAAT
>DRDE01000046.1 GCA_011040095.1 Nitrospirota bacterium | reverse complement strand
GCTTCCACATCTGACTTATCAGGACGCCTACACGCCCTTTAAGCCCAGTAAATCCGAACAACGCTTGCCACCTCTGTCTTACCGCGGCTGCTGGCACAGAGTTAGCCGTGGCTTATTCTTACGGTACCGTCATCCCGATTGCTCGAGACTTCTTCCCGTACTAAAGGAGTTTACAACCCGAAGGCCTTCTTCCCCCACGCGGCGTCGCTGCGTCAGGCTTTCGCCCATTGCGCAAAATTCCCCACTGCTGCCTCCCGTAGGAGTCTGGACCGTGTCTCAGTTCCAGTGTGGCCGATCGACCTCTCAGTCCGGCTACCCGTCTTAGCCTTGGTGAGCCGTTACCTCACCAACAAGCTGATAGGCCGCAGGTCCCTCATCAGGCGCCACGGTTGCCCGTAGCTTTTACCCCAAGGCATTTCACCCCGGAGTCATATTCGGTATTGTGCCCGGTTTCCCGGGAGTATCCCAATCCTAAGGGCAGGTTACCTACATGTTACTCACCCGTTCGCCACTAAGTAACATATATCCGCCAACCGAAGTCGACTTCAATATGCACCCCGTTCGACTTGCATGTGTTAAGCGCGCCGCCAGCGTTCGTTCTGAGCCAGAATCAAACTCTCAGTTAAAAAATTGACTGCGGGCCTACTTTTTAGTTCTCAAAGAGCAATAGTGAAGCTTTAATGCATGGACTATCCAGAGATTTTTCTTTAAGAGTGAAAGAGTTATGGATACAACCTCTATCCTGAAATCAACTTACTTTTACTCTTAAAGTTTACCTCATTTCAGTTTTCTATATTAATGATAAAACGAAATGTGTTCCTGACATCATTCTATCATTTTTTCAAAGAAAAATATAGGCCATGAAACCGCCATAGCCTTTAAAATCATTGATACTGAAAAGTTATCACGTTTAAAGCATGATATTTTTACCATAAATCCCATTAACAGTCAACACCCCGGAATCGGTCTAAATCCCCAATTACGGACAAATTTAGACATTTTACGAAATATAGCTTCAAATATTAAAGATATTCTAAACAATTCAGTTTTCTTCGATCTCTCATCAATGAAAAAACAGGTTATCCACCATGCAAAAAAGCTTTAAGTAGTCCATTTATCAGAAAATTCATCAACTAACCAATAGCCATAATACAATATTTTACCGGGATATCGCATTCTTGACACGAAGTAATTTTTGCTGCTATATTAATGGCACTCTATATATAATAGCGCTGATTAAATGACTAAACTTAATGAAAGACGCAAAGCAATACTCCGGGCAATAATACAAAGCCATATTGACCTCAATATTCCCATAGGGTCAATATTGATTACCCAACGGTTTTCCGTCGGCTTATCTCCTGCTACAATACGCAGCACCATGGCAAAATTAGATGAACTGGGGTATATTACACAGCCGCATACTTCTGCGGGGAGAGTGCCTACGGAAAAAGGATATAGATTCTATGTTGATATACTTATGGAAGAAGAGACATTTTCCATTAATTCAGCATTATCCGATGAATTGTCCGGCAGGCTCGCGATTATCAGGAAAGATTGCAATTCCCTTATTAAAGAAGCTGCAAGGACCCTTTCTTTATTTTCGCGTTATCTTGCAATAGCAACACCTCCACGAACAGAGGATATTGTATTAAAACGTATCAAATTTATTAAATACGAAAAAAAGAAGGTACTGGCGATCCTTATATCAGAGGAAGGTCTCGTCAAAAACAAGATTATTGACCTGGATCACATGCATTCCCAGAAACAGCTCGACAGGGCAGCCAACTATTTAAATAACAGATTCAGCGGATTGGTTATTAAAAGGGTAAGAGAAAAAATAGCCTATCAGTTGTATAAAGAAAAAACAATGTTTGACCAGTTGATTGACAGTTTACTTTATCTTTGCAAAGATATAGCGCCGTTGGAAAATAATGATTTCTCTTTAGACGGCCTCTCAGGCACATCCAATCTGCCGGACTTTGCGACCCTGAAACAGATAAAAGCAATCCTGAGAGCTATTGAAGATAAAAATTTTATGCTAAAATTACTTCATCGGGTAAGTGAATCCCCGGGGACCCGGGTATTTGTAGGCATGGAGAGCATCCTCCCTGCAATGAAAGAATTAAGCATGGTCGTTTCTACATTCAGCGATAATAAACACGCAAGCGGAGCTGTAGGTATAATCGGGCCGACAAGGATGAATTATAAAAAGATGATTCCTATTGTCGAGCATACTGCAAAAGCGCTTACGCAGATATTATCGGAAACTTAAAGAATGCCACGTTTTCCAAAGGAGAATTCCATACATGACAGAACAACAGGATAATGAGCTTTTTCAGGACACTGAACAAGAGAAAAACAAGCGGGAACCTTCGGAAGAAGCCGCTGCCGGAGCAGGTAACATTGAAGAATTAAAAAAATCTCTTGAAGAGGCAAATGATAAATATATAAGGCTCTACGCCGACTTTGAAAATTACAGAAAAGTTACTGCCAGGAATAAAGAAGAACTGCTCAAATATGCAAATGAAGATTTAATGACGGACATTCTGACCGTGATTGACCACTTGGAATTAGCGCTTCAGCACTCCCCCGGCAGCGAAACTCCAAACTCACTGGCCGAGGGGGTTGAATTAACCCTGAAGGAACTGAAAAGTGTGCTGGAAAAACACGGCCTGATAACTATAGATGCATTAGGCAAGCCTTTTGACCCATCTGTACACCATGCCATGTCCCGGATAGAATCGGAAGATGCAGATGAAAACACTGTGGTCAAAGAATTCCGAAAGGGTTACATGTTAAGGGACAGGGTTTTAAGGGCAGCCCTTGTGGGTGTTGCCAAAAAACCGGATCAATCAGCGGACCCGGAACCCGGAAACACTCAAAACCAGCCTGCGGAAACCGAAGAAAAATAAATATATTAGAATTTAAAGAGGAGGAATAATGGGAAGAGTAATAGGCATTGACCTTGGAACTACTAATTCAGTGGTAGCAGTAATGCAAGGCGGCGAGCCAACAATAATATCCAACCAGGAAGGCACAAGAACCACACCCTCGGTCGTGGCCTTTACCGACAAGGGGGAAAGATTAATCGGGCAGGTTGCCAAGAGACAGGCAATAACAAACCCGGAAAACACCATTTTCTCTATCAAGAGATTGATGGGCAGAAAATTCGATTCCAATCAGTGCAGGGAAGCGCAAAAAAAACTCCCTTACAAAATTGTCAGGGCTGCAAACGGAGACGCGCATGTGGAAGCTCACGGGAAAACATATTCCCCGCCTGAAATTTCCGCCATGATTCTCCAGAAACTCAAACAGGCCGCAGAAGACTATCTCGGCGAGACTGTAACCGATGCGGTCATTACAGTGCCCGCATATTTTGACGACAGCCAGCGCCAGGCGACCAAAGATGCCGGCAAGATTGCGGGATTAAATGTATTAAGGATAATCAATGAACCGACAGCGGCCTCTCTTGCTTACGGTATGGATAAAAAGAAGGAAGAGAAAATAGCCGTCTATGACCTCGGCGGCGGAACCTTTGATATATCAATACTGGAAATCGGCGAAGGCGTCGTAGAAGTTAAATCCACAAACGGCGATACATACCTCGGCGGTGACGACTTTGATCTTAAGGTAATGGATTGGCTTGTTGTAGAATTCAAAAAGGATTCAGGCATCGATCTCCATAATGATAAAATGGCCCTGCAAAGATTAAAAGAGAGCGCTGAAAAAGCGAAGATAGAGCTATCATCGGCAATGGAGACAGAGATCAATCTCCCGTTTATCACAGCCGATGCAAGCGGCCCGAAACACCTGGTTATGAAGCTGTCCCGCGCCGGGTTTGAACAACTCGCGGAAGACCTTGTTGAGAGAACAATCGGGCCATGCAAGACAGCCCTTTCGGATGCGGGGCTCAGTGCATCCGACATTGATGAGGTAGTGCTTGTAGGAGGACAGACCAGGACACCCAAGGTTCAACAGGCCGTTAAAGAATTTTTCGGGAAAGAACCGTCGAAGGGTGTCAACCCTGATGAGGTTGTCGCCTCAGGCGCCGCAATCCAGGCGGGAGTATTGAAAGGTGAAGTCAAAGATGTGCTCCTCCTTGATGTAACCCCGCTCTCCCTCGGCATTGAGACACTTGGAGGAATCTTTACAAAGCTTATTGAAAAAAACACGACGATACCTGTAAAGAAAAGCCAGACATTCTCCACGGCAGCCGATAATCAGCCCGCTGTTACAATTAAAATATTCCAGGGCGAAAGGGAGATGGCAGCCGACAACAAACTTATCGGCAACTTCGAATTAGTCGGCATACCCCCGGCTCCAAGAGGGGTTCCTCAAGTAGAGGTGACATTCGACATAGACGCAAACGGCATTATGCATGTATCCGCTAAAGACAAAGGCACAGGGAAAGAACAGTCCATAAAGATAACAGCGTCCAGCGGTCTTTCAAAAGATGAGATCAGTAAGATGACGACGGAAGCAGAGTCCCACGCTGCAGAAGACAGGAAAAAACGCGAGCTTGCTGAGGCGAAGAATGAAGCGGATACACTCGTATACAGTGTTGAAAAATCCCTCAAGGACTACGGAGATAAGGTCTCGGAAGATGAGAAACAAAAAATCAACACAGCTTTAGAAAAATGTAAAAACCTGAAAGAGACATCCACTGAACCGGATGAGCTTAAAAAGGCAATTGAAGAATTAACTGCAGCCTCACACAAAATTGCCGAAGAAATGTATAAAGCAGGAGGCGCAGGCGCTGCGGGAACTGAGCAGGCAGCGGGTGAACAGGCGGAAGAAACTCAAAAAGAGAAAGAAGATGTTGTTGAAGCTGAATTTGAAGAAACAGACAAGGACAAGAAAGAATAAATGAAACAACATTCTAAACCATTGCAAAAATGAAAGACTACTACCAGACACTTGAGATAGACAGAAACGCAACCGATGTTGATATAAAAAAGGCATACAGGAGACTTGCGCTTAAATACCACCCGGACAGGAATCCCGGGGACAAAGCCGCAGAGGATAAGTTTAAGGAAATCAATGAAGCCTATACCTGTCTCAGTGATTCAGAGAAAAAATCCAACTACGATCAATTCGGCTCTGCCGAGGGCGCCGGCGCAGGATTCGGAGGCTTCGGCGACTTTGGTTCAAATTTCGGAGATATTTTTGAAGATGTCTTCGGAAATATTTTCGGAGACTTTAGCGGAAGAAGGAGGGCGCGGCCGGCAAAGGGCCAGGACCTTCGTTACGACCTTGAAATAAACCTCAGGGATGCGGTCTTCGGCACAGAGAAAAAAATCAGGATACCGAGGTGGGAAGACTGCTCAACCTGCAACGGAACAGGCTCAAAACTCGGCAAAGACCCAACTGTATGCCCAACATGTCAGGGAACCGGCCAGACAAAACTTCAGCAAGGCTTTTTTACAATTGCCAGGACATGCGGCACATGCGGCGGCGAGGGCAGGGTTATTACCGACCCATGCGCAGGATGCAGAGGCCAGGGCAAAGTCAGGAAGGAACGCACTGTATCGCTGAAGATACCGGCCGGTGTAGATACGGGCATAAGATTGAAGGTGACGGGTGAAGGAGAGCCAGGGAGCCACGGAGGACCCCGCGGCGACCTGTATGTGGTAATCCATGTTGAGCCTCATCCCTTCTTCAAACGAAAAGACAACGACCTCCTGTGTGAAGTCCCTATCTCTTTTGTACAGGCAGCGCTCGGCAGTGAAATTGAAGCGCCCACGATCGATGGAAAATCAACCATCAGGATCCCTGCAGGCACACCTTCCGGCAAAGTATTTCACTTAAGAGGAAAGGGTGTTCCAAAATTAGGGGGGTATGGCAAGGGAGACCAGTTTGTGTCCGTATTTGTAGATGTGCCCAAGAAACTCACCCCGAGACAGAAAGAGCTGCTCAGAGAATTCGCCGAGATCAGCGGTGATGAAGTTTCAAAGGGATTTATGGACAAGATTAAAGAGTTCATTCACAGCCAGAAAGAACAGACAAATTAGAGAGTGAACAGGTGGCTGAATTTGAGTACAGACCAGTCAAATGCAAGCAGACATACCGGATGGTGGTAGTAAGAAAGAACCTGAGTATTGAAAAAGGAGAAGAAGTGTTATTTGACGATATCAGGTATTTTTTCTATATCACAACGCGGAGGGATTTGACGGCAGCAGAGGTAGTGAGACTGGCAAATGGACGTTGCGATCAGGAGAATGTAATAGAGCAATTGAAAAACGGAGTCAATGCAATGAGAATGCCGGTGCGGGATTTAGAGAGCAACTGGGCATATATGGTAATGGCAACATTGGCGTGGAACCTGAAGTCATGGTTTGGAATGTTGATGCCTGATAAGGCACGGGGAAGCGAATTAATAAAGATGGAGTTTCGCAGGTTTTTGCATACACTGATATTGCTGCCTGCTCAGATAATCAGGACAGGGCGAAAGATAGTATGTCGATTGCTTGGCTATAATGCATGGCTGAAAGATTTCTTTGCAGCGTGGGAGAGAATACGGCAAATGGCAATTACATAGACAAGTTGCAATATACCTGAGAATTAAAGCAAGAGCATCTGAAAGCAGGAGAGGTATGTCACGGTTTTGTGATTTTAGCCATATCAAACTCTATAAAATGGTGTTTCAGGCCTCCATTAAGTTATTTTACTTAATTTTGGTGTCCACTTTTTTTAGCTTACCTCATTTTTATACATTCTCTAATTTTTATATGTATCATGTCCAGACCAAATACTTTTTTTAATAACGATTATTAAAAGCAACAGACGCATCAAAAACCTCTGAGAATGTCGACTCAATAATGTCTCTTTTCTTTTGAATATACATTTCGGGAGATCTCGCTATAGTTGTAATCATCGCATACTTAAGGAGCTTATTAATTGCACACACCTATTTTTTTATTTTTTCTCTTGATTTTGATCGTAAACCTCCATGCCCATCAGATTCAAAGAAATAGTCTCAGTCTATGTCAAGAATTATATTGCTATCATTAATACTACAGCGAAGATTTTCATTAACCCTCAATAGAAAGCAACCGCCTTTTTCTATGAGAGCGATAGGCAACATAGTTTCTCCTTGTATGATATCTTATGATTTCCAATGCATAAGCGATACTGAGAGTTCTGTGAGGCAACACTGCCACTACCAGCATCCTCGCTTGCTGTAGCGTCAATGCAGGAGTTTTTTTTAAAAGCGAATCCGCAATCGGAGCAGGAAGTGCAGGGCGAGGAAGACATATATCATATGTCGAT
>DRDE01000045.1 GCA_011040095.1 Nitrospirota bacterium | reverse complement strand
TATGTCTTATTTACACAACTCCTTCACTGCATCCACAGCATGATATGTGAATATAAGGTCGGCCCCCGCGCGTTTCATGGATGTCAGGAGTTCCATGACAATCTTCATTTCATCTATCCACCCGAGTTTTGCGGCAGCCTTGACCATTGAATATTCCCCGCTCACATTATATGCCGCCACCGGAACGTCAAAGGTATCTTTTATGTCCGCGATAATGTCCATATAGCTCATTGCAGGCTTGACCATTACAATATCCGCGCCCTCTTCGATATCAAGGGCAACTTCTTTTAATGCCTCCCTTCTGTTGGCAGGGTCCATCTGGTAAGATTTCCTGTCGCCAAAAGAAGGGGTGGATTCTGCGGCCTCCCTGAAAGGCCCGTAAAATGCAGATGCGTATTTGGCTGCATAACTGATTACGGGAATGTCTTCAAAGCCGTTAGAGTCAAGAATGTCTCTTATAGCGGCAATGCGCCCGTCCATCATATCGGAAGGGGCAACTATATCCGCTCCCGCCCGGGCATGTGACAATGCCTCTTTGGCAAGAAGATCAAGTGTCGGATCATTTAATATCTTCCCTTTTTTTACTATGCCGCAGTGGCCGTGGCTCATGTATTCGCACATGCAGACGTCTGTTATTACAATGAGTTCAGGAACCTTGTTTTTGATCGCCTTTATGGCCTTCTGCACAATGCCTTTAGCGCTGTATGCCTCTGATCCCCTTTCATCTTTGCGCTCAGGGATGCCGAAAAGTAAAATAGCCGGTATTCCGAGTTTATGGACTTTCTGCGCTTCTTTTGCAATCTCATCAACAGAAAACTGATAACATCCGGGCATTGAGGAAATTTTTTTCCTTGTCCCCTTTCCGAATGTAACAAACATGGGATAGATCAGGTCATCCGGCATGAGGCGAGTCTCCCTGACCATGCTCCTTATTATCCTGTTTTGCCTGAGCCTTCGCGGCCTGTGAATCGGAAACGGCATGATATGCTCCTTTCTTATCTGCACAAAATTCATGAAATCAGCAACAGAACCGATAGTGAAATAAATTATAACCGATACTTCATGATTTGTGTTAAGGTCTTTTACAAAATGTCCGGCGCTGCTAAGCATGATATCCTCAAAAAACCCTGTCTGCGGCATCTGAATCCGCACTGTTCCAACTAAAGATTCGGGTTAAATTGTCCGTTTATTATGAATATGACTATGCGATTTCTCGCTTGTTTCATCATCAGTGTTGTATTGTTTGCATCTGCAGCCGATGCAAGGCCCGGTGAAGGGATAACGGCTATTACTGCTCCAAGTGCGGACATATACCTGTCATTTATTCAGCCGGGTAAGATAGTTAATGTGTTCGTCCGGGAAGGAGATATGGTGCAGGCAGGCCAGGCCCTTGTCCAGCAGGACAATGCCGCGGAATTGACGCTGCTGTCGCTGCTCAGGGAACAAAGCAGGGACATATCCCGCATAGAGACCCGGAAGGCAGTTCTTGCTCAAAAGAAGATTTACCTGAAAAGACTGGAGTGGGCGGCTGAGCGGAGTTCAGCTACTGAACTCGAGGTGGAAGATGCGAAGCTGGAAGTCAGGATAGCCAGGTCTTCGCTGAAAGAGGCCGAGCTTGAGCAAAAGCTGAAAAAAAGGAAATACAAAGAGGCAAAGATCCGCATTGCCAGCATGAGACTGAGAAGCCCCATAGCCGGGAGGGTTGAGGAGATCGGGGTGGAAGTCGGTGAGTCGGTTGACGCCCTTTCCGATGTTGTCCGGGTTGTAGGTACCGACCCTCTCCGGATAGACGTTCATGTGCCTCTTGACAAGGGGAGAGCCATCAGTCTTGATCAGGCCGCCACTATTATCTTTCCGGGCAGTGAACAGGGTAGCCTAAAAGGAAAGATAATCTTTATCTCCTCGGTTGCCGATGCCGCAAGCTCTACATTGAAGGTGCGCATTGAGGTCCCCAATAAATCCAACAGGCCGGCCGGCGAGCGCGTCACTGTCCTGTTCCCGGAGCTGTAAAACAACAAATGGCAGAATTAAGAAAATATCACAGGGCGTCAAAAATTTTTGTACGGGATGATGCCCGTGGGTTTCATTTTAATCATTTCCTGATTATTAATATCCTGCCGGTCCTGTTTCTCCTGGCGCTGATAACCGGCTGTGTTTCCAAAAAGCCAGGCAACCGGGGTTTTATATCGATCTACCAGGAAGCCATAGTTGAGAGAGGGGTAGAGGAACACGGGGTTGCCAAAGACCGGGAGCAGGCCATTGCAGTTCCGGGTCCCAGCCTGTTTCCTGTTGAGGAGATCAAAGGCGACTCCGGTAAAAAGACAATCGGCCTTACACTTGAAACTGCTGTTGCAATGGCGCTGGCCAACAGTCCCGAGATCAGGGTTGTGAGTTTTGACCCGTCAATCTCATTGGAAGGTATAGCTGTTGCAGCTGCTGAATTTGATGTTGCGGCATTCGGAGAGCTTGAATATGATAAGAAAAACTATCTCTATAATGACCTCTTCCGGAGCGACAAGACCCATTCGGGTTCATGGAAGGCCGGGATAAGGCAGAAAGGCGTTACCGGCGCTGAGTGGAGCCTGGCCTACTCACTGACCCGCAGCTTTGATGAATCGATCTCCAGGGAATTTCCCATTGCTTATGAGCCTGTCATGATATTTGAGTTGAAACAGCCCCTGCTGCGCGGCGCCTGGCCTGACATCAATCTTGCCGGCGTAAACATCTCGAAACTGAACTACAGGATTGCCCTTGCAGACTTTCGGCGTAAAGCGGAAGACATGTCCACCGAAGTAATATCTTTATACTGGAGCCTTCTCCGGGCGCGGCGTGACGTTGAAATTCAACAGGGCCTTCTGGACAGGACAGTGGAAACACTGGATAAAGTGAGAGGCCGCAAAAAAATAGACGCCACTGCAGGCGATGTCAAACAGGCAGAGGCGTCTGTAAAGAGCAGGGAGGCGGCATTATTCGAGGATAAAAAAAGACTCGATGATGTGCAGGACAGGCTGGCGCTGCTGCTTTCCGACCCCCGGATAAATTTAACAGATGAACTTGAAATCATACCTGCAACCCCCCCGAATACCGGGGCAGCGGAACTTGATCAACCCGGACTCCTTAAACTGGCCCTTGAAAATAACCCGGCAATTCTCCGGTCCGGCCTGGAAGTTGAAGTTGCGGGGATCAATGCCGGGGTTGCAAAGAGAGAGAAGATGCCCCGCCTTGATATCGTGGCTTCTGCGCAGCTGCAGGGCCTTTCCGGTTCACGGGGAGATGCTGCGGATATGATCGCCGGCAGTGACTACGCAAGTTATTCAAT
>DRDE01000044.1 GCA_011040095.1 Nitrospirota bacterium | reverse complement strand
TGATGTCTTTGTATCAAAGCTTGACAGCAGTCTCTCAAGCCTTGTCTCATCAACATTAATTGGAGGAAGTGGTGTCGATGATGCCTATGCCCTTGCCATAGATTCATCAGGGGATGTATTTGTTGCAGGAAGGACATTGTCATCTGATTATCCGACAACTGTGGGGGCATATGATACAACTTTTAATGGCAACTGGGATGTCTTTGTATCAAAGCTTGACAGCAGTCTCTCAAGCCTTCTCGCATCAACATTTATTGGAGGGAGTTCTTATGATTATGTCTATGCCCTTGCCATAGGTTCATCAGGGGATCTGTTTGCTGCAGGAGTGACAAATTCATCTGATTATCCGACAACTGTGGGGGCGTATGATACAACTTTAAATGGCAACGGTGATGTCTTTGTATCAAAGCTTGACAGCAGTCTCTCAAGCCTTGTCTCATCAACATTCATCGGAGGAAGTGATTATGAGCCGGCCTATGCCATTGCCATAGATTCATCAGGGGATGTGTTTGTTGCAGGACAGACACGGTCATCTGATTATTCGACAACTGTGGGGGCGTATGATATAACATTTAATGGCGGAGAGTATGATGGCATTATATCAAAGCTTGACAGCGATTTATCGGCAGGTGGAGACCTTGCTGTCCCTCACATATCGGCAAGTCCTGCAAGCAAAGACTTTGGCAGTGTAGATACAGGCGCTTCAGCAAGCCAGATATTCACGATATCCAATATCGGCATAAAAGATCTTGTGATTAATAGAGCATATTTAACAGGCGCAAACCTCTACCAGTTCAGCATAGAGAATGACACCTGTTCAGGCATGACCATAGCGCCATCAGGAAGCTGCACATTGGATGCAGTGTTCAGTCCGACAAAGGGAGGAGCATTGAGTGCGCGCATAGCTATAGAAAGCAATGACCCTGCTCTGCCAACACTTTATTTAGAGTTAACCGGAACAGGTATAGTAGTTGGAGAGCCCGACATATCGGCAAGTCCTGCAAGCAGGGACTTCGGCACTTTAGTTATAGGCCGTATATCTCCGAGTCAGACATTTACAATATCCAACATCGGCACAGGATACCTTGTGATTAATACAGCATATTTAACAGGCACAAACCCCTACCAATTTAGCATACAGAATGACACCTGTTCAGGTAAGACAATAGCGCCCTCAGGGAGTTGCATAATAGAGGCACGGTATGAGCCGACAAAGACAGGCACAATGTATGCAGAAATCGGCATAGGCAGCGATGACCCCGACACCCCAACACTTTATATAGACTTAACAGGAACAGGCGTAAATAATACCCCGCCGGTTGCTGATCCAAATGGCCCATACACAGGCATTGAAGGGCAGACAATAACCCTTGACGGTTCAGGCTCAACAGATTCAGATGGAAGCATACCCCTCTATGAATGGGATATAGATAATGACGGAACATTTGACTACATCTCCTCATCACCGACCCAGAGCCACACATATGCCCAGCAGGGCACATATACCATAAACCTGAGAGTTACAGACGACCTCGGTGCTACAGGTGAGGCAACCACAACAGCTACTATCTCAGACACATCACCGACAGCAGACTTCACAGGCTCACCAACAAGCGGATTAGCGCCTCTTACAGTAAACTTCACCGACAATTCCACAGGCTATGACCAGCCATTAAGCAATGAATGGGATTTTGACAATGACGGGACTATTGATTCAACCGTTCAGAATCCGTCATATACATACAACACAGCAGGCACATATACAGTAAGCCTGACAGTCACGGATTCAGACGGAAGCGCCAACTCATTGACAAGGACAGATTATATAACTGTAACTGCATGTCTGGACCCTGCAAGGATTTCAGGTGCAACCCCTGTGTATTATTCAGCGCTTCAGGCAGCTTATGACGCAGCAGTGGACGGGGATACCATCCAGAGTCAGGCTGTAATTTTTACAGAAGACCTCAACATCAACAGCAGCATATCAGTAACCTTTGAGGGCGGATATGATTGCGATTACACAGCGGTTACCGGGGAAACAACAATTAACGGGACAATGACAATCAGTGACGGGACAGTTACAATTTGGGACTTTATCCTGGAGTAATAGTATTTTAACCACGATAAGAAGTCACAGTTGGAACGGGCCAGGTTATATTATTTTTCAGCCAGAACGTAGAACAGATGGGAAAAGGGGAGTTTTAGATAGCCCTTTCGCAGGGTAATATCATAGGCGCCCAAGGTTTTGATCCAGAGAGGGAAGCCTGTTTTCATATATTTTTCAATCGGGACTTCCCATTCGGGGATATACTGTTTATCCTTGCCGAAGTTTTTGTGCAGTCGAATGTCTCTGGGGCCAACAGGGTCAGGCCATGGAGGGGTATCAATGGCTCCGGATTCAGAAATCCTCAGACCTGTTTTCCGGAGCTCTTTTTTGACATTGCCGATGAAGTTGAAATAGGTATTACCGTGATTCCACGGAAAACCGAAAATTTTATGTATACACCTGTGCAGGGGATATCCAAGCTGAAAGTTGTTGCAGGAGATCAGGTAGATATATTTTCCGGTTACCCTTTTCATCTCTTTTAAAAAAGCCGGTATGTCTTTAAGCTCTGTAAAGGTTACAAAGTTCCAGACAAGATCAAAGGAGTTATCTTCAAAAGGCAAATTGTATACATCGATATCCCTGTGCAATTTTAAATTTTTATCCAGACCCAGACGTTTCCAGACCCCGATCATCTTATCGTCGGGATTAATTAGATTTACCTCGCACCCGGCCTGTGCAAAACCTAATGAATAAATGGAAGAGGCTGCCTTTGCCCCGTGTGTGGGCGCTTCCAGTATTTTGTTAAGATTCAGGTCTCTTGTTAATATCTGCTGGTGCCGGGACATTACATACCGGTCGTAAGTGACGCCAAAACCTTCAACCTCATGTTTGAGTATCTTTTCCATTTTCAGGATTATTCTGATAGAATTAACATTTACAGCAAATTGTTCTTTTTGTAATATTCAATGGTCTTATGAAGCCCCTGCTCAAGGGATACCGCCGGATTATAATGTAATTCCCTTTTAGCCTTTTCTATGGAAAACCTCCGGCCGGCTGTTATTGACTTTATATTCTTTGCACTGAAAGGGGGCTCTTTTCCGAGAAACGAAAACAATTTCCCGAGGACGTTCAGCATGAAGATTGTTAAGTCCTTAGGCACAACAGGATAAATATTTATTTTTCTATTAAGCTCTTTATTTACTATCTTCCGGATATCTTTGAGATCATGTGATTCAGCATCGGTAATAATATAAGTCTCTCCGATTTTCCCAAACTCCATTGCCTTTAATAATGCCTGTATTACATCGTCAATGTAAACTGCCGGGTACAGGTTC
>DRDE01000043.1 GCA_011040095.1 Nitrospirota bacterium | reverse complement strand
TTTGAGAATCAATTCTTCATGTTCTTTCCCCCGAATCCACGAAACATAAATGTTCGTGTCAAACATCACCTTCACCTGAAAACCTCTTCTATTTCGCCCCTGCCGCCAATCTCTTTATGAACCTGTATAATGTCATTATCTATTATTGCCAGTTCCAATGCTTTGTTGACTGCCTCTTTTTCCGTTTTAACGCCAAAAATCTTTACGGCGCGATCAATGTAATCCTGATCTAATAATATAGTTTTCTTAACCATTGCGCTCATGAATTATCCGAACCTCCTTTGCCATATAATAATATGTATTATATGGCTCATCATCTCATGTTGTCAAAGCATGCGTGAGATTTTTATCGTAACGATTTTTTTAACCTATTGGGGGCATGGTTTTAAGATTTATCCCAGACGCTTTACAAATTCCCGGAGCTGCCTTTTAAGTCTTTCAGGCAGGCGGTCACCAAATATGGAGAAGTGTTGTTCGATATCGGGAATCTCCGCCTTCCAGGCATCAATGTCTATACTCAGGAGTTCTTTCATATCATCAGGCGATATATCAAGGCCGCTGAGATCAATATCTCCTTCATTGGGCAATAGACCTATCGGGGTTTGCTTTGCGCCGACCTTGCCGTCAATACGCTCGCACATCCACTTAAGCACGCGGCTGTTGTCACTGAAGCCAGGCCAGAGGAACTTGCCGTCCCCGCTCTTCCTGAACCAGTTGACATAAAAAATCCTCGGGGTTTTATCTCCAAGCCTGTCACCCATATCAAACCAGTGCTGGAAATAGTCGCCCATGTTGTAGCCGCAAAATGGTTTCATGGCAAAGGGGTCGCGCCTGAGGTTGCCCACAGCGCCTATGTTTGCAGCGGTCGTCTCAGAGGCTGCCGTGGCGCCGAGAAAAACCCCGTGGTCCCGGTTATACGCCTCATACACCAGCGGGGCAACAGCACTGCGGCGGCCTCCGAATATGAAAATATCAATCGGAACACCCTCCGGTTTTTCCCAGTCCTTGCAGGTTGCCGGGCATTGCGACGCAGGCGCGGTAAAACGCGCATTCGGGTGGGCTGCGTCACCAGTGCTGTCGGGAGTCCAGTCACGGCCTTTCCAGTCAATGACATGCGAAGGCTCTTCGTCGGTCATGCCTTCCCACCAGACATCTCCGTCATCAGTCAGTGCGCAGTTAGTGAAAAGAACATTTTCTTTTAACGTGTCCATTGCCATCGGGTTCGTGTCGTATGATGTGCCGGGAGCCACTCCAAAAAAACCGGCCTCAGGGTTAATGGCATAAAGGCGTCCGTCAGGTCCTGTCTTCATCCAGGCAATATCGTCACCGATACATTCGCATTTCCAGCCGGGAATGGAAGGCTGCATCATTGCGAGGTTTGTTTTCCCGCAGGCAGAGGGAAATGCAGCGGCAATATGGTATTGTTTTCCCTCCGGGTTTGTCAGGCGAAGAATCAGCATGTGCTCTGCCATCCAGCCTTCACGTTTTGCCATGGCAGAGGCGATGCGGAGCGCCAGGCATTTCTTTCCAAGCAGGGCGTTGCCGCCGTAGCCTGAACCATAGGACCAGATCAGGTTCTCTTCAGGGAAGTGACTTATGTATTTGTTCTCAATCGGGGCGCACGGCCAAGGAACGTCTTTTTGCCCCTCGGAAAGCGGGGCGCCGACCGAATGCAGACACGGGATAAATTCTCCGTCTGTGGAAAGCAATTCCAGTACACGGGAACTTACACGGGTCATAATATGCATATTGATAACCACATTGGGACTGTCGGTCACTTCAATTCCAATCTTTGAAATAGGGGAACCCACAGGCCCCATTGAAAAAGGGATTACATACATTGTGCGGCCCTTCATACACCCCTTATAAAAATCCAGCATGGTCTTCTTCAGTTCCCCGGGATCGATCCAGTTGTTCGTAGGGCCTGCATCTTCCTTTGAAGAAGCGCTGATATAAGTGCGGTCTTCAACGCGCGCCACATCGCTCGGATCAGACCTGAAGAGAAAACTGTCCGGACGCTTCCTTAGTGGAACGGCGCTGCCGCTTTTGAGCATATTTTCTATCAGGAGATCATACTCTTCCCTGGACCCATTGCATAAATAAACATCCTCGGGCTGACACAGGTCAGCCACTTCCTTAAGCCACTTGTTGAGTTTTTCATTCTTCACGGTAAGGTTCATATTTTTCTCCTTAAAATCTCCATTTCCATTTCTCTGTAAATCCTGCTCTTGATAATTTCACGGGAAAAAGAAGAAATGGTCTTGACTTACTTGCCGGGCAACTTCATCTTATGGTCAATTATACAAATTGTCATAAAAAAATATCTATGTGACGGAGCGCTTAATAAATTGACAGGTTATCAATAACGGGAAGAATGAATTAATCATTCAATTTAAGGTACAATATTTACGCTATGAGCATGGAATTTTCAGACACTATCAGACAATTAATAATATCCGTCCCCGCGTTAATCCTGGCAATAACATTCCATGAGGTTGCGCATGGATATGTGGCCAACAGGCTCGGCGACCCTACAGCCAGACTCATGGGCCGGCTGACATTAAACCCGATCAAACATATTGATCTGGTCGGCACCGTAATTTTACCTCTTGTGCTGACTATGTTAGGCGGAGTCATTTTTGGATATGCAAAGCCTGTCCCTATCAATCCCGCAAATTTTAAAGACCCGAGAAGGGACATGGCCATCTCTGCTGCTGCCGGTCCGATAACGAATATTCTGC
>DRDE01000042.1 GCA_011040095.1 Nitrospirota bacterium | reverse complement strand
TATGATGATGTGACATTAGCCACTTTATCTGCAAATGAAAATAGCGGCTATAGCTTCAGTGACTGGGCCGGATGTGATTCGCTTGCCAATAATATTTGCACGATGACAATGGACGCTGATAAAAGCGTAACAGCAAATTTTCAGTCATGTCCGCAGCCTGTCAGAATCGCAGGCACAACTCCTGCATATTATTCTTCCCTCCAGGCTGCCTATGATGCAGCAGTAGACTGGGACACTATCCAGACTCAGGCTTTAAGTTTTACCGAAGACCTGAACATTAATATTGATAAATCAGTGACCCTGGAGGGCGGATATGATTGTAACTATTTAACCGTAATTGGAAATACAACACTTAACGGCAATATGACAATAAGCGATGGAACAATTACAACCGGGAACTTTGTACTGGGGAATTAAGGATTTAATTTTGAGATGTTGTAAAAATTATCCGACCTTTTCTTTTAACCATTTCTGTATTAAGGCATCTTCACAATGTGTCAATGGTATTTGACACAACCTGCCCAATCAGTTAGCATACACATATAGTTACACATATAGGAGGCGTGATGAAAAGAACGAACATTATGCTCACTGATGAGCAGCATTCCTTCCTGACCAGAATTGCGAGCAGGGAAGGAAGCACCCTGGGAGAGAAAATAAGGGAAGCCATCAACCGCGTGTATAACTTGAGCGACTATCTTCAGAGGAAGAAAGAAATCGCTGTCGAAGCATATAAGGAAGGTCTTATCAGCATCGGCAAACTATCTGAGATTCTCGGACTTGATCCGGTCTCGACCCGGAGGTATTTGAAGGGGAAAAGCATAAAACTTCAGGCACAGGATAAAAAAGAACTTCTCCGGGATACGGCAAATGCCTGAAATCATCTTTGACTGTTGTGTCCTCAGCAATTTTGCCCTTTCAGATACTCTCTGGATTATAGAAAATTTATATAGCGGGAAGGCATATTTAACTGATCTTGTTAAAGTTGAAGCGATCAGAGGAATTCAAAACAGGCATGGAAAGCTTGGGGCGATTACCATTGCCCTTGACGAAGGATGGATAAAAGAAGTTTTCGTCAAGAGAAAATCGGAAAAAAAGTTTTTTGAGAAATTGTCGGTTTCACTCGGAGCCGGTGAAGCCTCAAGCATTGCATTTGCAAAAACACGGGGTATTGTATTTGCGTCAGATGACAAAGCAGCAAGAAATGAAGCCGCACTTGTGTGTGTTTCTTTAACAGGGACCATCGGAATTCTTCTCAAGGCATCAAAGAAAAAAATTATCAGCCTCCCGCAGGGCAATCAGATATTGAAAGCAATGGTCAGAAATGGATTTTATTGTCCGATCAAGTCATTTTCCGATTTAAACAAATAAATGCCTGAGCTATTACTGAACAATCAAGTCTTTTATATGCAGCACCCTCTCAGCAGGTCCTCTACCGCCCCGATATCCGCTTTAATTTTAACAGGGGGTTTTGATAATTTAAGCGCACTGTCAGGGTCTTTTAATCCATTGCCGGTAAGAGTGCAGACAATGGTTTCTCCTTTTGAAAAGAAATTCTTTCGGGATAATTTTATTACACCTGCCAGGGATGATGCGGATGCGGGTTCGCAGAAAACACCCTCCCTTTCTGCAATGAATTTATATGCCTCAAGAATCTCGTCATCCGTAACGGATTCTATCACTCCACCGGATTCATCTCTTGCAGATGCAGCGTCTTTCCAGCTTGCCGGATTGCCTATCCTGATAGCCGTGGCAATTGTTTCAGGGTTTTTAACGGGTTTCCCGATAACAATCGGCGCTGAGCCCGCTGCCTGAAAACCAAGCATTTTCGGCAGGGATTTACTTTCCCCGGCTGCCTGGTATTCTTTATACCCCTTCCAGTATGCCGTTATATTCCCGGCATTTCCAACAGGTAACGCATGACAAACCGGTGCGCCGCCGAGCTGGTCGCAAACCTCGAAAGCAGCCGTTTTCTGGCCTTCAATCCTGAAAGGATTAAGGGAATTAACAAGAGTGAAAGGATGTTTATCCACAACCTCTTTGACTATCTCCAGCGCGTCATCAAAATTGCCGTCAATCTGCAGCACCATTGCACCGTGTATCATGGCCTGGGCAAGTTTGCCCTTGGCTATCTTTCCTTCAGGTATGAGAACGACTGTGGAGATGCCGGCCCTTGCCGAATATGCAGAGGCAGAAGCGGATGTGTTTCCTGTAGATGCGCAAATAACGGCCTTTGAACCCGCTTCTACCGCCTTTGAAATCGCAAGCGTCATACCACGGTCCTTAAATGAACCGCTTGGATTAGCCCCCTCACATTTAAAATACAGATTGACTTCTTCCTGGATGATATCGCTTATATGGGAAGCCTTTATTAAAGGTGTGTTTCCCTCATTAAGGGTAATAACCGGGGTTTTTTCCGATACCGGGAGAAAATATCCATATTGCTTAATCAGTCCGTGCCATGGTTCCATAATTATTCCAGGATATCGCCCTCCACAAGTTCTACGTCAATACCAGCCTGTTTAAGAGACTCTACTCCTTTTGTAATGCTTTCATCCTCGCCTTCAAGTTCAAGGATCATTTCTCCGACGGTCTCCGTGACGCGGGCCCTTCTGATATTAGGTATTATGTCGTACTTTTTCGCCATCCTGAAAATAACGGGTTCCTTTATGAGGCGCTGTGGAAAGGTAAGTTTCACCCTGGTCTTCATTCTTTCTTTTCCCCCTCTATAATTATTCAGTTTGAAATGCCGCCTGCAATTGCAGGAACTATGGAAACTTCGTCACCGTCTTTGACTTCCGTTTCCTCATTCTTGATAAACCTTACATCTTCTTCATTAACATAGACATTGACAAATCTTCTCAGCTTGCCTCCCTCGGATATCCTCTCCCCGAGTCCGGGATATTTCTCGTCCAGACTGTTAATAAGAGAAATTATTGTTCCAGGCTCACCTTCTACTTCTTCGCTCCCCTTGGTCAGCCTTTGAAGGGGTATGGGTATTTTTACTTTTACAGCCATTTATTCCTCCTGTAAAATTTATATATTTAACCGGCCTTAATCTTTTCCAGGGTTTCTTCAAAAGATTTCATGTTAGGGTCAATGTGGTAAGGTTCGACAGTGTGACCGATTATTGCTTCTTTTGTCTTCAGACCGTTGCCTGTAATAGAAAGCACTGTTAGGTCGTCCTTATCTATATGTCCGCTTTCTACAAGTCTTATTGCTGATGCAAGTGTAACGCCACCGGCTGTTTCAGCAAAAATCCCTTCTGTCCTTGCAAGAAGTTTTATTGCTTCTATTATTTCCGCATCTGAAACATCGGCTCCGTAACCGCCGCTTTCTTTTATAACCCGCGTGGCATAGAACCCATCCGCAGGATTTCCTATGGCAAGGGATTTGGCGATTGTGTCGGGTTTCACCGGTTTTATAACATCAACATTCTCTTTTATAGCCTTAACTATCGGGGAGCAGCCGGTTGCCTGGGCTGAAAAAATCTTTGTATTTAATTCCCCGATAAGGCCGATATCCTTCATCTCTTTGAAGCTCTTCCATATTTTTGTCAGTAAAGAGCCGCTTGCGCACGGCACAACAACCGCATCAGGCGCGCGCCATCCAAGCTGTTCGACAATTTCATATCCCTGGGTCTTTGAGCCTTCTGCATAAAACGGCCTGATATTTATATTTACGAATGCCCAGTTGTACTTGTTGGCTACCTCGCTGCAAAGCCTGTTAACATCATCATAATTGCCGTCAACAGCTATGAGATTCGGTTCATATGCAAGTGATGCCACTATTTTGCTTTTTTCAAGGCTTGCAGGAATAAAAATAAATCTCTTGAAACCCGCTGCTGCGCCGTGTGCGGACACGGAATGAGCGAGATTGCCTGTGGAGGCGCATGC
>DRDE01000041.1 GCA_011040095.1 Nitrospirota bacterium | reverse complement strand
CTGCACCCTGACAGCTGTGTAGTTACTGTAATTCCTGAACAGAAGATTATTACAGAATAATTATCTTGTCGACCTCATGGGCCATTAAAGCATTGTCATACTGGCTTCCGCTTGAAATTTCTTTAGGGACTCCCTCTGTGGACACTCCCTTGCCTTTGGCGCTGTGGTCACAATAACTCATTGTAACCCCTTTTGTATTGCACAATTCAGTAAAAGAAGTATTGCCTAACAGTTTTGTGCCGTCATCCATGCCGAATATAACAACTTCATGACCTTTTGATACGGCCGATTTTGCAATTCCCGAGATGTCCCCGGGGTGCTTATCGGTATTGACCAGAATTCCAAGTTTCATCGCTTATCTTCCTCCTTAATATAAAAATATAAAGCTAAGTTTGTGGTCACCAGGAAATGACCTTATCGGTTGATACAATAGAATCAACGATCTCATCGTAGTTTTTGTTCTCGTTGATGTTTATGATTGTAACCTCGTTTGCCTTTTTATGCTCTTCAATGAATTTGTTTAATGTCTCATCAGGCGACTGCTTTAAAAGATATAAAATCTTCATTTGTTTTTTGCCTCCTTTAACGAAATTGTCAGCTATCCGCATCCTCTAAAATGAAAATAATTGTTCCCGGTTTTTTTAGTAAGGCAATATGTGGTCGTATTCAAGGATTTTCCGGGCTATCTCCTCTGTGGTGAGATATTCCATGTTTTCATTTCCCTTGAAGTTAGTGAAAACTTTGACGTCCATATCACCCATTGTCTCGATGTTCAGGTCATTGTCATCCGTTTTTTCCACTGCCCTGTCAAGCACATATACATCGACGGCATCATCGGCGAGAATCATGCCCACTCCCATTCTGAGGGCCTCGGCCTGTCTGTCTCTTACTATGACTGCGATCTTCTTTGCCATTTTTCTTACCTCCTTCCCGATTTCTTTTTGCAATTCAGCCGCAGTCTCGCAGAGACTGCGGCTGAAAAATTGTTTTATTTTGCTGCAGGATATTTGGCCGGGTCCAGTCTGTTTCCCCATTCACCCCATGAACCGACATAGTTTCTGACCTCTGGATAACCCAGAAGGTGTTTAAGCACAAAATAGGTTTGTGCAGCGCGTACACCCCCCTGGCAGTATGCTATGATCTCTTTATCCTTTGTTACACCCTTTGCCTCATAAACGGCTTTCAGGTCCTTGACCGATTTAAATGTGCCGTCATTTCTGAGGTTGGTAGGATAAAAATTGAGGTTTATCGCTCCGGGTATGTGTCCTGTTCTTTTATTCTCTCCGACATTTTGTGTCCCGTCATATTCGCCTTTACCGCGTGCATCGACTAATACAACCTTAGGGTTCTTGAGATTCTTTAATACGTAACCGGCGTTAGCCAGGATAGAGGCATTCGGCGCAGCCTTGTATGCTGCCGGGCTTATCTTTGCAGGCGCTCCTGTTGTCTGTTGCCCTTCCTTATTCCATTTTGCCATTCCGCCATTCAGGTAGCTTGCTTTTTCATGGCCGAAATATTCCATTAACCAGACTACACTGGCGATAAAAGGGTTGCCGCCGCCTTTGCTTAATACCACTGCATGGGTGTCATTGCCCACGCCGAGCCTGCTCATAAGGGCCTCAAATTTTGCCTTGTCCGGTGGGGTGGCGCCATTGCCCAGTACATTCATGAAACTGCCGATATCGAGATATACGGCGCCGGGAATGTGTTTAGCGTCAAAGTTCTGTTTATCCTCCGGGGACATGGCTGCCATATATATGATGCGCAATCCTTCTTTTTGCAGATTATCAGCGAGCCATTTGGTTTCAACAAGCGGCGTAATATCTGCACCTGCATAGGCATTTTGAGAACCGGCAGACAGACAGATCACTAAGAACATTGATAAGATAAGAGTGATGATCGTCTTCCTGATGCTTTTGTCTTCTTTGTGCAACGCTAACATATGAGACCCTCCTTTTTAGGTGATGTTTTTTACGGCGTTGGATGTACGGATTTTATAGTTAAAATAAAATCACTGTATATTAAATACTATGATGCCGGTTTATGTCAATACATGAAAGTTCAAAAATGGTAATAGTTCAGCTCCCTCATCCTTTGCATTACCCTCAAGACTGAACAGAGTCTTCCCCCTTTGGAAAAAGGGGGGGGGTGCTGAACTATTACAGTATTTTTTGATTCTTATTTTTTGTAAAATGCTTCATGGGTCAGACCGCGGTTTATCAGGAAATCCACTACCTCCGAGGGTTTGAAATACATCCTGAGCTTCCATGTGCTTTTGTTTGACCCTTTGAAAACGCCGTTGTCAAGGCCTTCCATGAAATCAATTATCTTCTCTATTTGTTCGTCACTGAAATCCGTTCCTGTTTTTTGTTTCTCGGTTTCCGACTCACTGTGTGTTATTAATTTATCAGCAATTTTCTCTATGGATGCAAGGTAGGGTTTTCCTGTCCGGGTATTCAGGAACCCGGGAATTTTCAATAAATAGCCTGTTATCTCCGGGATGTCGGGGAGGTTCCCGGCATGTTCAACAGTAAGGCCGAGCCTTTCTTTGCAGAGGGAAATGAGATTTCTTACAAGCACATGCCTTTGTCCTTCCGGCATCCTGTTAACAACAAGGGCCGGACAGAAATCTCTCTCTATCTCCCGGATCAACGGAAGCATGTCGGGTGCAAGCTCTTTAATCCGGACTGTAAGCCACTCAAGAGTGAATCTTTTGTCTCCATCGGTTCTTTTTGTTTCAGTATCAATAACAGGGGCAATTTCAGGATGTTTTTTGAATACACTCTGAAGCCTTCTGAACAGTGCGCCTTTTATAAAGCTGTAGGCATTCATTACAGCCCCCGGTTCAGGCGCAGTGACCACTATGCCCCTGTCGGACATGCCGAAGAAATCGAGGGTGTTGAAATGAACACCGGCGCCGAGGTCAATAATAATATAATCCACAGGGAGCGCCTTTACGTGTCTCATTATTTTTAATTTCATCCAGTGGGCCGGATTTGCCATTCCCGCCACAAACTCGGCTCCGCTTATTGCCTTCATATTTTCCTGGGAAGTCTCAAGCAGAATATCTTCAAGAGAAGGAACTTTTTTTAAAATAAAATCAGCAATTGTCGGGGTTTTTTTGATTATACCGAGACAGGTATGCAAGTTGGCGGCGCCGAGATCAAGGTCTACAAGTGCTACGCTGTTGCCGTCCCTTGCGAGTTTTACGCCCAGCGCAACAGAGAAAATACTCTTGCCGACTCCACCTTTCCCACCTGCGACGGAAAAAATTGTTTTGGTTTTTTGTTCCGGTTTCATCGGGTGTGAAAATTATATCATAAACTGGGCCTGCAATCAGCATGCGAAAATGCTCGGGAGGGGAGAGTCTTACCGTATATATGTCTCTGTAACGTACCTTCGCATCATCCGGTGACTGTTGAAATAGTATGCGTTTTTACCGATGGCATTCTGCATCATCCTTATCCATGTTTTGCGGTCATTATAGTAAAGAGGAATTATTTTCGTTTCAAGTTTGTTGTATAGATCATCGGCATCAATTTTATTCATGTTAATGTCGGGCTCGATCTTCTTCGGGGCCGGGCCGATCGCCCATCCGGTGTATCCTTCGATATGTCCCTCAATCCACCATCCGTCAAGAACGCTGAAATTCATTACACCATTATGGGCCGCCTTCATGCCGCTTGTTCCCGAGGCCTCAAGGGGCCTGAGCGGAGTGTTTAACCAGATGTCTACCCCTGAGACAAGTTTCAGGGCGATCTCCATATTATAATTCTGAATAAAGGCGATCCTGATCTTTCCCTTTAATTTCTGCTTGTAAGAAAATATCTTTTCAATTAACTGTTTGCCTACCATATCTTTTGGATGTGCCTTTCCTGCATAGATGACCTGTATCTTGGCTGTTCCGATTTTCTCAAGCCTCTTCAGGTCGGAGAATAAAAGATCAGCCCTTTTATAAGCAGTTGCCCTTCTTGCAAAACCGATTGTCAGTGTTTCATAATCCATGTCCGCATCCGAGACGGAGTTGACATAATCAATGAGATTTCTCTTTGCCTCCATATGCGCATTCCAGAGTTCTTCGTCAGGGATCACCCCGATCCTGACAAATATTTCGGGTTCATTTGCCCATCCCGGAAGATATTTATCAAAAATTTTTTTCATGCCTTTCGAGGTCCATGTAAATGAGTGCACGCCGTTGGTTATGGCATTGATCTGGTAGCCCGGGAACATGCTTTGTGAAACTTCTCCGTGCTTCTTTGCAACCCCGTTGACATGATTGCTCAGGTTAAAGCCGAGGAGAGTCATGTTTACATTTTTCTCGCCGGCAAGTTTTTTCAGAATATTCTCAGGGAAATAATCTCCGAATACCTTTTTAAACAGTTCATATGTGAACTTGTCGTGCCCTGCCTCAACAGGCGTGTGTGTTGTAAATACGCATAGATGCTTGACCGCTTCAACATCCCATATATGCTCTTCATCCCAGACTGCTTCTATGTCCTTTTTAAATTTATGCAGAAGCTCAAGCGTCAGAAAAGCTGCGTGCCCTTCATTCATGTGGTATTTTTTGATCCGGAATCCAAGTTTTCCGAGCATTCTTACTCCGCCGATTCCGAGAATCAACTCCTGCTTTATCCTGTAACTCTCATCACCCCCGTAAAGGCGGTCCGTTAATGTCCTGTCTTCAGGGCTGTTTTCAGGCGCGTCCGTATCGAGATATATTACCGGGACGATTCCGCCCCTCGGACTCTCGACAAAATACACCCATGCCCGTATATGAACAGTTCTTCCTTCGATTGTTACAGCGACTTTTTCAGGCATGAGAGTCATTAATTCCGAAGGTTCCCATACTGCGGGCAACTCTTTCTGCCGGCCTTCATTATCAATCTCCTGGCGAAAATAACCCTTGCGGCTGATAAGTGTGACTGCAATAAAGGGGAGCTCAAGATCAGCGGCTGATTTTACCGTATCACCCGCAAGCACACCCAGCCCCCCGGAGTATGTCGGGATTTCATCCCTCAGGCCTATCTCCATAGAGAAATAAGCTATCTTCGGTTCAGCGATATGTTTTTCCAGTATTGACATGGGTAAATAGTATACCAGATTTTTCAATTAAGTTAATCAAGTCCGGTAATTTTTTAGTGGAGCTTCTTACGGAAGTGTGAAAATGCATGCATATGTCATTTTGACCAGGGGAAAGAATCTTCTGTCGGTCTCTGCCGCATGGTAGTTCACAAGGCTTGATTATATACCGATTATTATCATATAATTTTTAGTGATTCGGGGGCTATGCTGACTGCCGGTATGCAAGACGTAAAAACACAACCTCATAAAAAACCATAGCCGTTAAGT
The DNA here is from genome assembly GCA_011040095.1 of Nitrospirota bacterium. Classification (GTDB taxonomy): domain Bacteria; phylum Nitrospirota; class Thermodesulfovibrionia; order UBA6902; family UBA6902; genus BMS3ABIN06. The sequence continues at coordinate 7,985 of DRDE01000041.1, read as the reverse complement.
TATAATGCAAATTTTTGATCTCTCTAATTATGTTTTTAACATCTATGCAGTTCCGCCGTTTGTCACATCAATCCTGATTTTGCTGCTTGCGATAACCGTCCTTGTCAGCGAGCGCTTCTCACTGATAAGCCTCAACTTTTTCTTAATGATTATTCCTGTCTTCTTATGGCATTTTTCATTTTCATGGGCCTACTGTTCGGCAGATGAAACTGCGGCGTTAGTATGGATAAAAATAGCTTACCTCGGTATTGTTTTCATTCCTGCGGGAGCTTATCAATTTACCATTGTGGTGCTTAACATTCAAAAAAAGTACGGCAAGTTTGTATTGCTGAGCTGGATTACCGGGGCCATTTTTTATATGTTGATATTTATAACCGATGGTTTTGTCAGCGGGGTTTATGATTATTACTGGGGTTACTACCCCAGGCTCGAATGGATCGGATATCCGTTCCTTGTATTCTTTTTTATCATGATGGTTCTTATATTTAATTGTTACCGGACAGAGTACCGCAAGGCCGCAGCCGCAGGGCAGACCACTCACAAATATCGCATCAGAAGCCTGTTAACCGCCCTTGGCATTGCTTATGTCGCATGGCTGGATTTTCCGGCATCTTTTGGAATTCCCCTTTACCCTTTCGGCTATCTGCCGATATTCGGTTTTATAGTAATAGCCGCCAGGGTGATCTGGAAATACCGTTTGATCGACATCACCCCTGCATTTGCCGCCGGGAAGATAATAGACACAATGAAGGATGCGCTCTTTGTCTTTGACCAGAAGGGGATCATCCGTGTAGTGAACCGCTCCGCTGTCAGGCTGTTCAACGGCGGACGGGAATTAATAGGAACACCGGTCGGAAAAATCATTGATGACAGGCTGTTTTCCAATAAACTTGATCCCCTGATTGAAGGGGGAATAATCGAAAATTTTGAATTTCCATACAAGGATAGCATGGGTAGGGTCAGGATGCTCAGTCTCTCGGCTTCAGCAATGCAGGACAAATACAATCAGCCGATAGCCACGGTCTGTATTGCAAGGGATATTACCGAACTTAAGCAGGCGGAGGAAGAATTAGTAAAGCATCGCGATCACCTTGAGGAGCTTGTAAAGGAGCGTACCACCAGGCTCTCGGAGACGAATAAACAGCTTCAGCAGGAGATGTTCAGGCGAAAAAAGATGGAAGAAGACCTTATAAGAGTAAGCAAACTTGAATCCATCAGTCTCCTTGCCGGAGGCATTGCCCATGATTTTAATAATTTATTGACCATTATCCTCGGCAATGTGGGCGTGTACATGAAAATGATGTCCCTGATGCCTGAAGATAAGGGCTATGAAAGATTAATGAAAGTCAGGAAGGCGGTAAACAGGGCCAAAGGCCTGACCCAACAGCTTCTCACTTTTTCCAGGGGCGGATTGCCCATAACAAAGACAGTCTCTGTTAAGGAGTTCATAAAAGAGTCGGTGGAATTTGCTTTAACCGGGTCAAACGTTAAATGCAGGTATTTAATAGCAAATGATCTCCAGCCCGCTGATGTGGATGAGATGCAGATAAACCAGGTGATCAACAACCTGGTTATCAATGCCGTTTATGCCATGCCCGGCGGCGGGACAATCGAGGTGAAGGCTGAAAATATCACTGTGACACCGGAGAATTACCTCCCCCTGAAAGACGGGGAATATATAATGATATCCATAAAAGACCATGGCAGTGGCATAGAAAAAGAGCACTTCTCAAAAATATTCGATCCCTATTTTACGACCAAAGAGGGGGGGAGCGGCCTTGGTCTTGCAACTACATATTCCATAATAAACAAACATAAAGGGCATATAACCGTAGAATCGGAACCGGGAAAGGGAACGGCGTTTTATATTTTCCTGCCGACTTCGCAAGGGAATGTGGAAGCTGAAGGGGAGCATGAAGGCGCGGCGTTTACAGGCAGGGGGAGGGTTCTGGTTATGGATGATGAAGAGGATGTAAGGGATGCTATCGGCGCAATGCTTGAGTATATCGGGTATGAAGTGAGTTATGCCCGGGATGGAGCCGAAACGATCAATGCTTATCAAAAGGCAAAGGAGTCCGGAGAGTCCTTTGATGTTGTCATAATGGACCTGACAATCCCGGGTGGCATGGGCGGCAAAGATGCCGTAAAAAGGCTGATTGAGACAGACCCTGATGTTAAGGCCATAGTATCAAGCGGTTATTCAAATGATCCTGTAATGGCTCACTTCAGGGAATACGGATTCAGCGGTATTGTGCACAAACCTTATAACATCGAAGAACTTGGCAAGGCGCTGGAAAAAGTCTTTGAGGGCAGGCCGAAACAGCAGTATTGAAAAATTATCCCTCTCTCTGCTATATTTATAGCCGGAGGTTACAGTGAAAGATAAAATTCATCCTGAAATAAAGGAAGTAAAGGCTGTATGCGCCTGCGGGGAGTCATTTCTCACACGTTCAACGCAGGACAAGATACACGTTGATATTTGTTCTAAATGCCATCCCTTTTTCACAGGCAAACAAAAGCTGGTTGATGCAGAGGGAAGGGTTGAAAAGTTCAAAAAGAAATACGCAAAGCTTAACAAATAGCTGAAAACAAAAGGGAAACCCGCGCTTTTATTTAAACACATTGAAAGGCGGGTTTCCCTTTTTTAGTATCCGGCTGGAAACACAGAGGAATTACATAAAATGAATGATATCGGCGGACAGGCGGTTATTGAAGGAGTAATGATGAGGTCGGGCAATGTTTATGCTGTTGCTGTCAGGTCGCCTGACAGGGATATTGTCTTTAAAAGAGAAAATATCAGGGAACTGCCGAAGCCTCTGAAATTGCCTTTGGTACGAGGCATTATCGCCCTTTTCCAGGCGCTCTCCATTGGAATAAAGGCCCTTATGTATTCCGCTGAAGCATCAGGCCAGGAGGAAGAGAAGCCGTCATCCTTTTCTCTCTTTATTACGGTGTTACTTGCGTTTCTTATAGGGATCGCTTTATTTCTGCTCCTTCCGCTTTACGGCACAAAGCTTCTTGGTATTCTGTTTCAATCCATTAACAACAGTTCCCTGGTGTTTAACCTCGTAGACGGAATTATAAGGGTACTGGTTTTTCTGACATACATTTTACTGATAAATATGAGTAAGGATATCAGGGGAGTGTTCCAGTATCACGGCGCCGAGCATAAGGTAGTCCATGCATTCGAGGCCGGGGTTGAGCTAACTCCTGAAAATGCGGATAAATACAGTACACTGCATCCGAGGTGCGGCACAAGTTTTTTGATAATGGTGATGATGCTGAGTATCCTGGTCTTTTCCCTTATTCCAAACGACTGGCCTTTTATTGAAAAGGCATTATCAAGACTTGTCCTGATGCCGTTGATTGCAGGCCTGTCTTATGAATTTATTAAATTTTCATCAAAAAGACTGGATCATCCGTTTGTCCGTCTGATGGCAATGCCGGGACTCCGGCTCCAGAAGCTTACAACAGGCATGCCGTCGCTTGAGCAGATAGAGGTGGCTATAAAGGCATTAAAGGAAGCGCTGAAAATGGATCCTCAACAATCACAAAAAGGGGAGAGAGAGATCAATGTTGCTGGATAAACTCGAAGAAATCGAGAATAAATATAATGAGCTGACAAAGATTCTGTCGGACCCTGAAATTTTCTCGGATTATACAAAGAGCCAGAAGTACTCAAAGGAGCAGGCGGACCTCGAGGAGATCGTACGGAAGATCAGGGAGTACAGGAAGATATTGACCGGGATAAGCGAGGCTGAGGAGATATTGCATGCAGGTGGAGATGACGGACTGAAAGAGCTTGCGGAACTTGAGCTTGAGGAGTTGAAAGAGAAAAAGCCCGCAGTTGAAAGTGAATTGAAGTTGATGCTGGTTCCCAAAGACCCGCGTGATACAAAAAATATCATACTTGAAATCAGGGCGGGAACAGGCGGTGATGAAGCCGGTCTTTTCGCTGCCGACCTTTTCAGGATGTATAGTAAATATGCGGAAAATAAACGCTGGAAAGTAGAAATAATGGATATGAGCTCCACAGGAGTCGGGGGTATAAAGGAAGTAATCGCGTCCATCCAGGGAAAAGGGGCATACAGCCGTTTAAAATACGAAAGCGGCACCCACCGTGTTCAGAGGGTCCCCACAACAGAGACTTCGGGAAGGATACATACGTCGGCTGCAACAGTTGCGGTTTTGCCTGAGGCCGAAGAAGTCGACCTGAAAATAAATGAAAAGGATTTGAGGGTTGATACATACTGTTCTTCAGGTCCCGGAGGGCAGGGAGTAAATACAACCTATTCCGCTGTCAGGATAGTGCATGAACCAACAGGGTTGATCGTGCAATGCCAAGACAGCCGCTCCCAGATAAAAAACAGGGAAAAAGCAATGAAGGTACTGCGTTCACGGTTATATGAGCTTGAGCTTGAGAGCCAGGAAAAAGAAAGGGCCCAGGAGCGAAAATCACAGGTCGGGTCCGGAGACAGGAGTGAAAGGATCAGGACATACAACTTCCCCCAAAACAGGGTAACGGACCACCGGATAAATCTCACCCTCCATAAACTTCAATCAATCCTTGAAGGTGAACTCAATGAACTGATTGACAGCCTCGTTATCTATTATCAGGCAGAGAAACTGAAGGAAGTTTAAGTAGAGTCTGTGTATAAACTCAATATGTCTGTCATTCCGGCATGACAAGAATAAAAAATATCAATCTATACACAGACACTAAGTTTAAATTATGAACGCTATTGAAAAACTGAGGGAAATATCTGAAACACTCACCCATAGCGGCATAGAAGCTGCGGGGAAAGAGGCAGGGCTTTTAATAATGAAAGGCCTGAATATCGACATGGCCGGCCTCTACAGGGATAACCCGGAACTTGATGACAGGCAGAATAAAATTATTGAAGAAATGGCAGGCAGGAGAAGCAGGCGCGAACCCCTGCAATATATTGTTGGCTGCACTTACTTTTTAAGCTTGAAGCTGCTGGTGGGAAACGGTGTTCTGATACCAAGGCCTGAAACAGAGCTGATGGCGGAATATGCTGTTGGAATAATCAGAACCCAGAACTCAGAACTCAGAACTCAAATATTAAAACAGGAACAACGGTCAGCTATGTTATTCCCCACTTTAGAAAAGGGGGGCAAGGGAGGATTTGAGATCCTGGATTTGTGTACCGGCAGTGGATGTCTGGCCCTGGCCCTGGCCGGGGAATTTCCGGATGCGCAGGTTTACGGTACGGATATTTCGGAGACTGCGCTAAGTTATTCTGAAAAAAACGCAGATATCAATGAGATAAAGAATGTAACTTTTCTTAAAGGTCATCTTTTTGAGCCTCTTGACACTGAAATTCCGGAACAGTTGTTTGACTTCATTATTTCAAATCCGCCATATATCAGGACTGATGATATTAAAGGCCTGCAACCTGAAGTCAGGGACTGGGAACCGGTTGGAGCACTTGACGGAGGACAGGATGGCCTCGACTATTACAGGGAGATAATTCCTGCTGCGCGAAGGTTTCTGAAACACAGGGGCATGCTTATGTTTGAACTGGGCGCTGGTTGCGCAAATCATGTGGCTTATATGATGAATGAAGCTGGATATACGGACGTGAAAGTCCGGAAGGATTATGCCGGCATAGAAAGGATTATACACGCAAGATGGATAAAATAGAGATCGAGGGCGGGAAAAGCCTGGCAGGTGAAGTGTCGATCAGCGGCGCGAAAAATGCAGCCCTCCCTGTCATGGCAGCCTCCATTCTCAGCTCCGGTGAAAACCTCATTTACAATGTTCCCCGGCTCAGGGACATCTCGACTTTCGGCAAACTCCTTGCATACCTTGGGATGGGCTATCACCAGGAAAACGGTGAAGTTATTCTCCAGTCGGCAAATATATCCTCGATTGAGGCGCCTTATGATTTTGTCAAGACCATGCGCGCTTCAGTGCTTGTGCTGGGTCCTTTGCTTGCAAGGGCAGGGGAGGCGAAGGTTTCCTTGCCGGGCGGCTGCGCAATAGGGGCAAGGCCCATAAACCTGCACATTATAGGGCTGGAGAAAATGGGGGCAAAAATAACACTGACTGAAGGATATATCCATGCGAAGGCAAAGAGACTGAAGGGCGCTGCTGTTTACTTTGATATGCCGACAGTTACAGGCACGGAAAATCTTATGATGGCCGCCGCACTCGCTGACGGAGAGACCTTGCTTGAAAATGCAGCTTGTGAGCCCGAGGTGGTTGATCTTGCCGATGCATTAACATCAATGGGCGCGAATATCCGGGGAGCAGGGACAAATATTATAAGGATAAACGGTGTAAGCAATCTCAGGCCGTTAAACTACAGGATAATCCCCGACAGGATAGAAACAGGGACTTTTCTTGTTGGTGCAGCCATAACAGGAGGAGATGTCAAAATTAACAACTGCAACCCTGAGCATGCAGAGGCTATTATCAACAAGCTGAAGGAGACCGGCACAAATATTACTTCCGAAGGAGATACACTACATGTCAAAGGGCCGGATAAACCAACGGCGGAAGACATAAAAACCATGCCCTATCCCGGATTCCCTACGGACATGCAGGCCCAGTTCATGGCTTTGATGACCCTTGCTCAGGGGACGAGCCTTATCACGGAGAATATATTTGAAAACAGGTTTATGCATGTCGCTGAAATGAGGAGGATGGGGGCTGATATAAAGGTGGAAGGATCAATCGCCAAGGTAAAAGGAGTGGAATTATTAAAAGGCGCGCCTGTTATGGCCACGGATTTACGGGCGAGCGCTTCGCTCGTTGTTGCAGGACTCGCTGCACAGGGCACGACAATAATAGACAGGGTGTATCACATTGACAGGGGGTATCAGCGCATAGAAGAAAAACTCAAAGTACTCGGGGCAAGGATCAGGAGAGTGAAGGAATAAATAAGACCTGCCATATTTATGGAACATTAAGGTGGACTTTCATTAAAACTATCCCGGGGTTACGGTTTCCACACTTCATGGGTCATACTCCCCATAGTTCCGAATTCGATTCTGGACGGTTTTATTATTACTATGCAATAACCGGGATCATCCGGGCCGCTGAAATAATGCTTTAAATCATCAAACCAGAACGAATCACGTTCAGCTTTATCCGTTGAAACTTCAGCGGTTCCCGCAACCTGCAACCAGTTCTTTGCAGTCTCAAGACTCGTCACTCCCAGGGAAATGTGCACATCCGGGTTCTTCCTGATCTGGGCGACCTTTCTTGATCCCAGACGCGTACAAAAACGAAAAACCAGCTCACTGTCGGCTTTTCCCATAACATAACGCACCCAGGGCTTACCGTCCTCCGTGATGGTTGCGAAGTTGATTAACTGTATCTCCCCGGCTGCGTCAAATATCCTCTGCTTCAAATCACTCATTATGATACCTCCCTGTAAAATTTTCCGGATATTGTCGGTAAATAATAAATCAGTGACAATATTAAATCCTACAACATATTGCAGGCTATGTCACCTGTCCCTGACCATTTTATCTTTTCCGCAGAATCCTTTTGTAATATTATATAGAGTCTGTTTATAACTAACGATTTTTACGGCATAAGAACTGCGTCTCGTGTCTTTACCCGGTTTTTATTGGTTTGTCGAGACAAAAAATTATTTTCACAGCTTTTTGCGTCGATATTATCGGATTTTTGACGCACATCTCCATTCATGCCTCTTTTTTCTCTGTTGTTCCGCAGCTACTGAGACTGCTGTTGCAGCTTCGGCAGCAGTAATCTTGTAATCACTCGTATGTTGTAGGCAATAACACTCCACAACACCTTTGCATCAAAATGTTCCCGGCCCTTCCACTCACAGCGATGCATTGCAAATCCACGCTTGATGTTAGAGATCACCGCTTCAATTCCGCTTCGCCATTTCTTCAGACGCGTTTCCATATTGCCGCTTGTCACTATGTTCTTTAAAGACCCTACGATCTTGTTGAACACTATATTGACTACGCCTTTCCCTTTT
>DRDE01000040.1 GCA_011040095.1 Nitrospirota bacterium | reverse complement strand
TTTTTCATGGCATCCACAGCTGAATCAACGCTGGCAAAACCCGTAATAACAATCACATCCGTCTCCGTCCACTTCTCTTTAATCCTCTCAAGCAGACTTATACCGTCAAGGCCGGGCATCTTTATGTCTGTAATAACAAGATCAAACTGCTCCTGCTCAATTTTCCGCCATGCCTCGAGGCCGTCTCTTGCACCGGAAACGGTATACCCCTCACTTTCAAGTGCATATACAAGATGTTTTAAGGTTATCTCCTCGTCTTCTGCGATAAAGATTTTAAAACTCATTCATACCTCGGTAAAAAAATTGTGAATGTGGTTCCGGCCCCTGCAGTGCTTTTTACATTTACCCTGCCGGTATGGTTTTTGATAATGTTATATACTATGGACAACCCAAGACCGGTTCCCCTGTCCTTGGTTGTGTAGAAAGGGTCAAAAATCTTATCCATAACCTCGGAGGGAATTCCCTTGCCTGTGTCAGAGACCTCTATTTTAACCGTGTCCGTCCCGGGAAAGACTCTCACATACAGTTCTCCTTTACCTGACATTGCATCAGCTGCATTGGTGAAGAGATTAAGGAAGACCCGTTCAAGCTGAGCCGGGTCTGCCCGGAGGAAGACTTCAGGTGGAGACTCAAGTGAAAACTTTATATCCTTAAATGCCATTATTTTCTGTGCCTGCCCGTATGTCTTTTGTATGATATCAACAATGTTTATTTCTTTAAAGTCCGGCTCCTTTGACCTTGCAAAATCCAGCAGGTCTCCTACTATTTTCTTTACTCTGAGTGTCTGACCCAATATATCATCAACTGTTTCTTTTATTATGCCTGTACAGTCGTCACCCATCTCCTTTGCCAATATCTGTGCCGATATATGGATGTTGTTCAATGGATTAGTTAATTCATGGGCCACTCCTGATGCAAGGGTACCTATGGCTGCAAGCTTTTTACTCTGAATCAACTCCTCCTCCTTTTTCTTGAGCAACTCCTCCCTTACCCTTAATGCCTCCGCCATATTGTTGTATGTCCTTATGAGTGTGCTGACCTCGTCATGACCCGAGGGGAAAGGCATGGGAGAAAAGAAACCGGCGCCACTTTTTTCAATGGTCAGCATCAGTTTTTTCAACCTGTTCACTATATTCTGGCTGATATAAAAAAGCAATATAAATCCGATCAGAAAGGATATGGGTAAAAAAACAAGGACAGCTACCTTGGTAACATTTATAATTTTTTGCACCCTTTTCCGGGCGCCGCTATCCAGTTCTTTTGATATCCCGGTAATTTTCTCACCGGTCTTTCTGAGGTCTTTAACATTGACATCCAATCCCTTAAGGAGTATTATGTAGCGGCTCTCTTTAGATATCTTGAAAAATCGCTTTAGAAGCTGTGCATTTTGCAATGGGTGTTCCAGAAACGTGGCCTTAATTATGGGTATTAAAAAAAGGTATGACGGTTCTTTCGGCTTCAGGCTATTTAACTCTCTATGGAAATCCGATGCCATAACAGTGATTTTCTCAAACTTTAAACTGAATTCACTCAGTTTGCCATTGAGTTTAACAAGATTGTCGTCGCGGGCATAATGTTTGGCTTTTTTTATAAGCGCCTTAATCTCTTCTATATATTTATGAATAAATTCGATCTCTTTACTGTCTCCATAAAGAAAAAAATTCTTTTCATGTCTTCTTAACTGAAGGGTTTTGCCCCTGATACTTTCTGCAAGTTCAAGATATTTAAACTCGTTTCTGGTCTCATGAAAGTCAAGATAAGCTGCTATGGCAAGTGTTGCAATTATTGAAAAGCTGATAAAGAAACTGAGAATTATCTTCTTTTTTATAGACATAGTCCTGCTTGGTCCTTTTTATGAGCGTATGCGCCCTCCGCCTGCTTTTGCAGCGTAACGGGACAGTGTCTATTTTATCATAATCCGGGGGTGAAGGGTCTCGCTCCTGAAAGAAGACTTTAAAAGCCCTGGGTCAAGCTCTCCAACCAAAGGTCGGAGCTTTCGGCAAGGTGCACTGTAATTCAGGACAGAACCAGGGGGTTGATACAACCCCGGATCCGGTGATAAAAAAGCATACGGCAATGCAAAGGAGCGATATTATAGACACTGAGGGGTTTGCAGTTTCAGATAAGCCTCACCTGGACGGTGAGGTGTCAAGCTCTCCGGCCAGGGGCCGGGGCTTTCGGCAAGGTGCATTGCAAAACCGTCCCTGAGGCGGGCTGGATGCCCGCCGGAAATGAGTGAAAACCCATACCGCTGTAGCTGCCAATCATAAAATCGATCAGTTCACGGTAAAGTCTGTCCATAAACTCATTTGTTCCGTCATTCCCGTGGGCGGACCCTATATAGAAACTGTGTATAAAGTCAACAATAGAGCCGTCATTCCCGCGGTCTGTTGGGCGGGAATCCAGTCTTTTCAGTAACTTCCGGATACCCGACTACAGACTTCGGGTATGACAAAAATATAAAAATGGCAATTTATATACAGACTCTGTTGTGTATAAACTGCAGTTATTCGTCATTCCCGCAATCCCGAACGCATTCGGGAGAGTCGGGAATCCTTTTTAAAGACAGATTCCGGACAAGCCGGAATGACGGAAAAAGGATAACTGTTCGAGTTTATACACAGAGTCTATATACTTGGACTTTTAAAACTGCCGCACCTGTTATCAGCTGACAGGTATTCGTCCCTTAGCCGGCAGATGCCATCATCCTTCTTCACAGAGGCATATCCGGAACTCAGGGCTGTTAACCCCTTAAAGACTGATTCGATGTACGCGGGTGAATTATTAAAATAGACGCAGTTTAAGCAATTCTTATTATTTTTGTCTCGCATCTGAAAATCCCCTTTGTGCAGACTTGTC
>DRDE01000039.1 GCA_011040095.1 Nitrospirota bacterium | reverse complement strand
CCCGGTAGATAAGGCGGTGGTCTTTTGAAGGCAAAAAGACCGTTTCAGGGCGCACCTGCCCATCAGTTCTTTGATATTCGTTTTTTTGTGTCTCTGTATTTTGTAATCCACTTTTGTTCATCATGAAGAGTCCATGTATTTTACGCCCATTTTCCACAGGGGGGTTATTTCGGCAATGACCATCATTGTCCCTTTCCTGCAGCAGGGACACATGGTGATATCCGTCCCGGTCAGTTCGAGCATCAACTCCTCTGTGGTTTTCTTTGTTTTCTCCGTTACGGTTTCTGAAACGCCTTTCAGTTCCCTGATACGCTGAATGTTATCCTTTTTGCATCTGTTTGCAAGAAAGCCGAAGTGTCTGATCCGCATAAAACCGCCCGGAAGCACATGCAGCAGAAACCGCCTGATAAACTCCTCTGCATCTATTGTCTTTGTCCTCTGAATATTTCCACGTTTTCTGTCTCTGTAGGTAAAGGTGACCCTGCCGTCTTTTACATTGAGAATCCGGTTGTTTGATATGGCTACCCTGTGGGTATACCTGCCGAGGTATTCAAGCGCCTGTTCAGGCCCTGCAAAGGGTTCTTTGGCCCAAACAACCCAGCGATGCTCCATTAAGCTGTCAATAAAACGTGAAAACCCCCGCTCTGTTTGCAGTATGGCCGTTTTGCCGGGAAAGACAAGGTCTGAATTTTTACGGGCTGATTTCAAATAATCAACAAACTTTTTTCTGAAGACTATTGATAGCGCCTTTACATCAAACAGAAAATCTTCTCTGATCGGTATCCATTTACGGCCGTCAAATGACAATGCTCCCGCCGGTATTACACAATGAAGGTGAAAGTGGTCCATAAGGGTTTGTTCCCAGGTATGCAGGATACAGAGGAATCCCAACTTGCCGCTGATATTGTTTTTGCCGAACTGAAGGAGCGTTTCGGAGACGGATTTCAATAGTATATTGAAGAGTGTCTTTTTGTTGTTCAGGATCAGCGGGTTTAATTTGTGCGGCAGTGTGAAAACATCATGAAAGTACCCGACCGGAAGCAGCTCCGATTTCCTGGCTTCAAGCCACTTAGCCTTTGTCAGACTCTGGCATTTCGGACAGTGCCTGTTTCTGCATGAGTTGTATGACGGCTTCCTGAATCCGCACAGCCTGCATTTCTCAACATGCCCTCCGAGATATGAGGTGCGGCATACCTCTATTGATTGCATGACTTTCAGATGTGACAAAGGCAGTGAGTGTTTGGCCCGATACTCTTTGCCATGCATACGGAATATGTCGGCCACTTCCTGTATATTGCGGCTGCTCCATGCAAGTTTCCGATCCTGTATCAAGTACAGCAGGTAATCCCGTATCATCCCCTTGGTTATCTTATCCGGTGATTGGTTGTGGTATTTGGCAAGTCCTGTTACTGCTCTAAGATAAGCTTCCTGCGTTCTCGGCGAAAATTCCCTTAATGTCATCTCCTCGATCATCTTTTGTCGTAATGTTGTCATTTGATACCTCCATCGTTTTTGTTTTCGTGCCCCTACGGACACTCTTGATGAAGGTATTGTAGTTGATACTTCGGGTTTGATTATTGATTGTCGGAGATGCGTTGTTTCCAGAAGTCGGGCTTTGCTTTGAGGTCTTTGGTTGTTCTTCCGCCCTGCGGGCGGTTTAGTTCAACGATTAAATCAGTGATGCAGACCTGTAGAGTATTAACATGCTTGAAAACTGTTTTGAAAACAGAAAACAATCAAAAACCAAATCAACACCGCTGGTCTGCATTCACTGCATTTTTTTGTTATGCATTTATTTAGTTAATTGGCTTGAGAACTTGATAAGCTTGATAGTACATCTTCCTCTATTTCTTTTTGATTTTTACCCCATGCTGTTTCTTCATTAAAATAACGCTCTAATTTATTTATTGACTTTTCATCAGTTGTAATTACAATGTGATTTTGATCTAAAGGTTTACGAGAAGGAACGCGATTGTCAAACAAGCTTCCAAGCAATATGTTCTGTGACTCGGCTGTTAGGTCATAGAGATAACACACTATATCAGTAAGAGCCTCGTTATATTTATTGCAAAGTTCTTGAATATGACTGAGATCTTCTTTTGTTGCTACTTTTGGGGCAATAACAGAAGGACCACCAGGTTTTCGATCAGATTCCTGTATGTCAATTGGAAGAAAATCTAGTAGCTTATAATACAGAGGTTCATAAGCTTGGTTAGAATCATATATAGCTACATTCAATGCAGTTTGAAATATCTTAAACTTTGGAACAGCGATAGTATATCGTTCAAAAATATAAAATAATCTTGCAATAGAACCATGCAAAGAGTGATGCTCAGCACTAAATTGTGAAGCTCTTGCACGAGGTGGAACAGGGCGAATGCCTGAGGCTACTTGGGAGCTATATGTTTCTAAAGATATCGGGATATCCATGGACTTGGAAGATTGTTTTGAAAGTTTGCTGGAAGTATTATCAACGCTTTTTATTAATTCTTGATATATTTCAAGTCGTAATTTTTCTTTAAAATTTTCTTTTTGAACCTGAAGTGAGCTTCGATGCTGTCTTCCATTTTGCCATATAATTACTAGAATACCAGCAACAATGCTAATTATCTCAATCATATTTTTTGAAAACCAAGGTTCCTCACCTTTTTTTATTGGCTTAGAAAATGATTCTTTTGCTTTTTGTTCACTTACTCCCTTTGCATTAGTATTATTTCCTAAAGAAGCAGTATTATCTGTAGTTATTGCCACAGAAATTGACGATGAACTAAAGACTATGAATACAATAAATATGATTAATGAAATCTTCGACATATGATATCTATTAATTATTTGCATAACGTCCTACTCAGTGATGCAGACCATGAAGCATATAAACATGCCAAAAGACAATTCGCAAATCATAAACTATTGTAAGCAAAAAAAGTCACCGCTGGTCTGCATTCACTGCAGTAGATTGTTATCAATTCTTTTATTAAGACTCTTGAGCAATTTTTGATGTGCGAGTTCTATCCCATATCCCCATGAGTAATCCTTCTACAGATATATCTTCATCAATATTATCCCAATGTAGTCCGGTGCCGCCACCACTAATTTCATATTTTTTTCTCTGATCTGGTGTCGCATGGAGAAGTCGCGGGAAATAAGCAAGGGGGATTGCAAGTTTTCGCCCGTCAGCAAGTTCAACCCACATATTGGTTTCATCAAAGCTTATGCTTTTTGCTAACGGTT
>DRDE01000038.1 GCA_011040095.1 Nitrospirota bacterium | reverse complement strand
CATACGCGTACTCCGGGAGATGAAGATGGCGCCGGAAGAGGACCTCGTCACTCTCCGAGGAAACTATCTTTTCCTCAGACGTCTTGAGCACTATCTCCAGATGAAAGAAGACCTGCAGACTCATACGCTTCCGCCATCCGATGAAGAGACGGAGGTTATCGCAAGGTCGATGGGTTTTCCGTCTAAAAGTGATTTCCTTGCAAGTCTGCGTCTCAGGAGGATGCAGACAAAAAATATGTACAACTCTCTGCTCGGCACCAGGGAGGACGTCCATGCCGAGGCATTGAACCTGCTTGAGGGAAAACTGAGTGATGAAGAGCTCTCCGGATACCTTTCATTCAGGAAGGTAAGGCATGCCGGGAAATGCCTGATTAACATGAAAAACATAAGAGAGCATATGAGCGCCTTTCGAACCATGCAGGAACGTTCCCTTATAAGAGAGGTCATGCCCCGGCTCCTTGAAAACGCCCTGACGGCCGAAAGCCCGGACAGGGCGCTTGCAGGGCTTGAAAGCCTCTTGACAACGTATGATATAAAAACAGCCCATCTCACGGCCATTATGGAGCTTAAAGAATTAATGACGGGCATCACGAAAATATTCTCTCTCAGTCCCTATCTCACAAGGATATTCCTGAGCAGCCACTACTATCTCGATATATTGATAGAAGAATGGAGTATAGTTAAAAGCCTCGGCAATATGGAGGGGGAATTACGCCGGACCACAGAGGGAAGTAAGGATTTCAATTCAGAGCTTGCAAGGTACAGGAGGTTTGAAGAAGTGCGTTCCGGCATGCTGTTCCTCCTTGGAATCCTGAAAACAGAAGACCTTTTCAGGGGCCTGTCACATCTTGCAGAGGCAATTATCAAAGTGATTCTCCAAAAATTCGGGTGTAATGAATTATCCGTCATAGCCTTCGGAAAACTCGGGGGCCGGGAAATGACCTTTGGATCGGATATTGATATAGTTTTTGTATCCGGGTCGCCGGAGGCCATGACACTTGCCGAAAAGATAATGAAAGTCCTCACATCATACACTGACATGGGGATGCTCTATAGCGTGGACACGAGATTAAGGCCTGACGGATCAAAGGGGATACTTGTTAAAGACATTGAGGGATACAGGAACTATTATCTTAAAAACGCCCGGAACTGGGAGATACAGGCCCTTCTCAAGGCAAGGCCGCTCGGAGGGAATGAAAAACTCTCCCGGTCATTTATTAATATGGCGAAAGATGTGATACTGCAAAGAGGAAGTGATATCAGGAAAGACGATATTACGGCAATGAGAGCAAGGATAATAAAAGAGCTCTCACATGAGGCAGAGGGCATGGATATAAAACTCGGCAGCGGGGGGATCAAAGAGATAGAGTTTTATGTCCAGTTCCTGCAGCTTCACCATGCGCGGAGATTCCCGGAAATCCTGGTGCAGAACACGTTGGCGGCAATCAGCCGCTTGGCTAAAAAGCAAATACTGAACCCTGCGGAGAGGGACACACTTTTCAGTGCCTATGAATATTACAGAAGGCTTCAAACTTTTTTGAGGCTTAATGAAGAACAGGTAATTGCCGAGGGTGCATATATTACAGAGCTGTCGGCAAGGTTTATGGACCACAGGACACCGGGGGAATTCCTGAATTATCTGCGGGCGCTCAGGGATAAGGTTCTGGCAGTTACAATGGCAGGGGATGCCGTTTGACGCCGCAGCAGCGGGTGCAGTGACATTTGAAGACGACCCGATTATTCGGCGCCGGGTTTTTCCTTGCTTGTGCCACTGTGTTCAGCCTGCAAAACATTCCGGATTGATCCTTCGGAACCGAGTAAAACAGCAATCCACCGGGTCTCTTCATTGCTGTCCAGGGCGATCTTCACGGCCATAGTTAAAGGCACTGAGAGGAGCATGCCTACAGGACCCAGCACCCAGCCCCAGAAGACCAGCGAGAGGAACACGACTAATGTTGATAATCCAAGCCCTCTTCCCATGATCTTCGGTTCAATTATGCTTCCGATTATTATATTTACCACTGCATATCCAAGCCCTGTCAGGAGCGCAGGGCCGGACCCGAGCTGTATTAATGCCAGGAGTATGGCCGGGGCCGCGGCAATTACCGAGCCGATATTCGGCACATAATTAAGCAAAAAGGCCAGCAGCCCCCAGAGCAAAGGATGATTGACGCCGAGGAAAATCAGCCAGGCTGCAATGGCAATGCCCGTTGCCAGGCTTGTCAAGGTCTTGATCACCATATAGCGGTTGATGTTTTTTATGAAACTGTTAAAATTGCCGAATGATGCATCCGGCTTATCCGATACAGCGCGCAATTTGTTTGGGAAGCCCGATGCCTCCAGCAGAATGAAGATAACCGTAAGCAATATCATGAATGAATTGGTGAGCACACTGCCTAACCTGGTGAGCAGGCTTGCGACAAGTTTCATGGCAAAACCGGGGTTCAACGCCTTAATCACCCCTTCCTTGTAAATATCCACACCCATACCTTCCAGCCACCCCATGAACCCGGACATTTTTTCCTGGAGGCTTGCCTGGTAAGAAGGCAGGGCCTGCGAAAAGTCATTCAGGGATGTGCCGACCAATGTCATTATGGCTAACCCGATCACAATCGCCCCTGACACTACTATTAGCATGGAGAGAACCGCGGGAACCTTTTTCCTCTGCAGCCAGAATAACGGAGGTGCGCAAATGACTGCAATAAATACGGCTATTAAAAATGGGACCAGGATGGATTCTGCGGCCTGTATCCCTGCGATCACAACAACGAATGCCGCTGCAGTCACAAGGAATCCCGGGCCTGCCGATAGTTCGCTAATCTTTTTCATGGGGGCGATTTTTATAAATACTACTCAAAATTCTTATGATACTCTTTAACTTTTTTAGCGAAATCCCCGCCGAATTCATAGCACTTTGACTCATCATCCATTGACGGTCTGTAAAGTACCTCGATACCGGGCTCAAGGATTTCTATCTTCATCTTTTTAAATTCTTCATAAGCTTCTTTTACTGCTCCGCCGCCCCATCCGTAACTGCCGAATGCCCCCATTATCCTGTTTTTAGGGCGTAATCCCCTGAGGTGAGTCAGGAATTCGGCTACAGAAGGGAATAATAAATTATTGAGGGTAGGGCTTCCGATGAGACATCCCCTTGACTTCCAGAATTCTTTTATTGCAACACTCATGGGTGTTGAACGAAGCTTTATTACCTTGCAATCAAGGCCCTCGTCTCTTATCCCCTGCATTATCGGGATTGTCATACGCTCCGTACTGTTCCACATGGTATCGTAAATTAACGATATACTCAGGTTCGCCTTTCCATCAGCCATATCGAGATATTTCTGCATTATGCTTCCCGGGTCTTTTCTCCATATTATTCCATGGTCGGGTGCAATCATGTCTATTTCAAGTCCGAGCTTCTGCACCTCTGACAGCTTTGATTTGATAAGCTGTCCGAATGGCATGAGAATATTTGCATAGTAATCGATTATGGAATCCTCCAGTTCACAGAGCGAAGCATTCTCAATAAATTCATCATCAAACCTTGCAGAGGTTGCAAGATGCTGTCCGAATGCATCCTGTGAAATAAGGAGTTTTGCCTCTTTAACATAGGTCATCATTGAATCGGGCCAGTGGAGCATAGGGGTTTCAAGAAATACAAGGGTATATTTACCGGTATTGAGTGTATCCCCTGTCTTAACTATCCTGAAATTCCATTTTGATGTATCAAAATGCCTGTCAAGCCCTTTTTTGCCCTTGGCGGTTATATAAATAGTCGCGTCCGGAGCAAGCGACATAATTTTGTCTACACTGCTTGCATGGTCCGGCTCGATATGATTGATGATCAGATTTACGATCTTCGAGGGATCGGTCAGGTTCATGATATTTTTTACGGTATGACGCACAAAGTCATGTTTGACCGTGTCGACAAGGGTTATCTGCTCATCCATTATAAGATAGTTGTTGTATGTGGTCCCGTTCGGGGTTACATATCCGTGGAAATCCCTTACTGCCCAGTCAATTGCGCCTACCAGGTATATATCCGGTTTTATTTCTACACTTTTCACGTTTACCTCCTGTATATAAAATTATTGTCGATTTATTTACATCCAATAATATCTCGATAAAAAAATTTTTATCTAACTGCGTGATCCGGTAATATTATACAGCAATTGCTTTAAGGTCTTGAACCTTTGGCGATTTTTTGGCTGCAATCCAGAGGTCCAGCTTTGCCTGCATATACAGCCAGCTCTCCGGTGAAGTATTTGTTGCTTTTGCTATTCTCACCGCCATTTCAGGGCTTAATGATGCCCTGCCGTTCAGCAAGGCAGACAAAGTTTTTCTGCTGACTCGCAGTCGTTTAGCAGCCTCAGTTACTGTAAGTCCCAAGGGCTTAATAACATCTTCACTCAGGACTTCTCCAGGATGAGTGGGTTTTCTTTTTCCAATCATGTAAATTCTCCTTTTGAACTAATGGTAATCACGGTAATCAAAGAGTAAAGACTTTATCATTTTTTTCATTCTATCATGTTACGCGTAACGTTACAAGTTTCAGTCTGAAGTCCGGCAAATACGCTTATTTATGATCTACAGTCACTTATTTTCAATATCTTATCGTATTGTAATGAAGATGTAGGGGCAATTCATGAATTGCCCCTACTGCGTTCAAAATTCTTACAGAGGAAGTAATGGTTCAGCGCACCCCCTTTTCCCCTTTGAGAATTTCGGATATAGCCCTTCTTCGTGATCTTCGTGCCCTTCGTGGTTGATAATAATTTGTAAAATCCCGGGCTGAACCGTATCAAAGGACAATAAAATGTTCATAGTTTGGTTGTGCAATGGAATATTTTACAAAATTAAACATGTCTCCCTGCGAGTTAATCTCAATAATTACGGCATGTTTCCCTGTTTATGCGTCTGCTGTATAAATATAAGTAACCGTTCACGGTTGCCGGTTAAAGGTTAACGGTTGAAGGAAATATATAAAAAAATATGGCTATCCGTTTGACTAAGGGTCCGCGAAAAAATAACTTAACATTTTCACATCTCATCTTCGGGCCGTCTTCGGCTGCTCCTCAATCACAAAATCCTCAAAATAACCAGTTATTCCTGCGGTTTTGCTCAATCGGACCAACCAAATCCAACCACAAATCTGAGCGCGAAGAATGTCAACTTATTCTTTCGCGAGCCCTAAAGCAAATTGGTAATTACATTAATTATTGCTAACTCGTTGAAAAACCGTGAACCGTAAACTGATAACTGTGAACGGTTACAAATATAAGAGATTCAGGATTATGAGGCGATTTTTCCGAAACTGAATAGTCGAAAGACGTTCCGGTTTAATTTTTATAGTATAATCATAACTATGGAAAAGGGCAGGGTGCATTTGATAATATCCGGTTTTGTGCAGGGAGTCTTTTATCGGGCAAGCACAAGGGACACGGCCATGAGACTCGGTTTAAAGGGATGGGTCAGAAACCTGCCTGACGGCAGCGTTGAAGCTGTCTTTGAAGGCCCGGTTGAAAAATTGAAAAAGGCCGTTGAGTGGTGTCATCAGGGTCCTCCGGGTGCAAGAGTTGCAAAAATTGATGAAAAATGGGATGACTACACCGGAGAATTCGATGGTTTTGATGTCAGATATGGCTGGTAATTTACTTTAATAAGCAATATGTATCTCTTTGATTTATCATAATAATTAAGCCGACAGGCTTTCGATTAAACTCATCATCATCAACTGCGCCCTTAATTTTATTGACAATCCCCTGTTTACAGGGAGATAATAACTGATGCTTCAGACAGAGCAGGGATTGCTTAATTCAGATCAAGGAATAGACAGGCATTCAGCCCTGGCCCTATCTCTCAGGAGAGGCGCTGAAATTTATGACCTTTTTGCTTTAGCAAACAGGGTGAGGGAGAAGTTCAGGGGAAACAGTGTTGATCTGTGTTCGATAATCAATGCCAAATCAGGCGCATGCCCTGAGGACTGCTCTTTTTGTGCACAGTCCGCACATAGCAAAACAGATACGAATGCTTATCCATTATTAAGTAAAGAAAAAATCCTTGGCGCTGCGGCTTCTGCAAAAAAATACGGGGTCAAGCGCTTTTGCATAGTCACAAGCGGTAGAAAACCTTCCGCTAAAGAGCTGGATGAAATATGTGGTTTTGTCTCTGAAATCAGAGGCATGGGGCTTTTGCCATGCGCCACTTTGGGCATGCTGGATATTGGACAGCTAAGACAACTGAAAGACGCCGGCCTTAACAGGTACCATCACAACCTTGAGACTTCAGAGCATTTTTTCAGTGAAATCTGCACTACTCATACATACAGGGATAAAATCAAAACTATCGAAGCAGCCAGTTCCCTTGGTCTGTCCATATGCAGCGGAGGAATATTCGGACTGGGGGAATCCTGGGAAGACCGCATTGATATGGCCTTTGCCTTAAAAGAAACAGGTGTTGACTCTGTGCCTCTTAATTTCTTTACCCCGATAAAAGGCACATTGTCCGGAAACAGGGAACTACTGAATCCCTTAGAGGCTTTGAAGATTATAGCCCTTTACAGACTTGTTCTTCCCTGGCGTGAGGTCAGGGTCTGCGGTGGAAGGGCGGTGACTCTGCGGGCCCTTCATTCTCATATTTTCCAGGCAGGGGCTGACGGGCTGTTAATCGGCAACTATCTTACAACAGAGGGAAGAGATCCTGCGGATGATCTGCAGATGATTAAAGATTTGGGGCTTGAGATATAATGTCCAGGTTCCGGTATTACAGCATAAGGATGAGATCTGCAAAAAGCGGCATTCACATATCAGGCGCTGAAGGCATTTATGATAAAAATGATATCACTAATATAGTTAAAGAGTATACGCAGAGGGCCCTGATTCATGAAAAGGGCGGAGCGGATGAAATACGTCTTACAGTAGAGGAGTTAAAGGAAAAGCCGAAAAAGATATCTTCACTTCCGCTTTGCACCCTGAATACGAGAAATCCCGAGGCGGCAAAAAAAGCCGCCCTGAAAATCCTCTCATCCACAGGCATAACCGTCCGGGCAATAGAGGAGGCGTTCAAGGCCCTTGAAGTCGGCATTGCAATGAGGGGTGCAATGTTAATGAACATAGAAGGCGTGAGGCTTGAGCCTGATCTTTTGCGCGGTGTCAGAGTGACACGAATGGGGATAACCAAAAAGGCGGCAACAGACCTTTCCAGGAAATTAGGGCGACTCGGCCTTAATAATCATACTGTCAAAGAGGCCCTTATCCTGGCCGGAAAGGTCCATAAGTATCGCATGGTTCTCGGAGAGCTCTGCATATCCGATGACCCGAATTACACAACAGGGTATGTGGCTACACGCGCACACGGTTACATCCGGCTTCCGCGCATCAAAAAAAGGGGTGTCCCGTATGGGGGCAGAGCTTTTTTTATTACGGGCGGAGAGGTTAAAGAACTTATTAAATATCTCCAGGGGACACCTGTTTTAATAAATAATATCAAGCCCTGCAATGGTGTAGTGACTTTAAAGGAAATCCTTGAACGCAAGCCTCGTCGTTAATCCCGTTGCCGGGAACAAGGCCTTTAAATTTATCAATAAGATAGAGACGTTACTTAAGAAAAAAGCATCTCTGACAACCTGCGTTACCCGGAAAAAAGGAGATGCCTTTAGTTTTTCTAAAGAAATATCCGATGCGGATATTATAATAACAGGCGGCGGCGACGGCACAATAAATGAAGTTATCAACGGCATGCTTTCTTCAGAAAAAAATAATCAGGGCAACATACCTCTCGCATTAATCCCGCTCGGGACAACAAATGTCCTGGCCAGAGAACTCGGCATCCCTGAAGAAATTGAAAGAGCCGTTAACCTCGCATTAACCGGTACGGCTCGCGGAATATCACTTGGCAGGATCAACGGCCGGTATTTTTCATTGATGGCCGGTATCGGTTTTGACGGTGAGACGGTTCTGGGGGTTAAAAACAGCATGATAAAAAGGATATCCGGCAAGGCTGCGCATATAATTTCAGGAATCGGGGTCATGAAAAGATATGATCCCCCGCTTATAAAAATAAAAACCCCGGAAGGGGAAATGTCCGGGTATATTGCTGTTGCGGGCAATGCGCGTTGTTACGGCGGAGATTTTCATGTAACTCCTCATGCATCCGTTGCCGAGCCCCTTCTTGACATATGCGTGTTAAAAGGCGGAACAAGGAGGGCGCTTTTCCGGTTTATAACCGGCGTTATCAGGAAAAGGCATTTGGATCTTGATGATGTATCCTACAGCAAGGCTTCGGAGCTTGAAATCCGCTCAGACGGCAAAGTCCATGTCCAGATAGATGGAGATTATTTCGGAACACTGCCTGTGAAAATCGATGTAGTTAAAGATGCAGTACGTGTTGTACGGCAAGGTGTTTGAATATTTCAATAAGATGAGCAATTAATTGATTATCTTGACAAAGATTCCAATTTTCTTTAACATTTCCTTAGCATTTTAAAGGCGCGTAGCTCAGGGGGAGAGCGCTTCCCTGACACGGAAGAGGTCGGCGGTTCGATACCGCCCGTGCCTACCATTAAGAAGTTATCAGCAGTCGGCTAAAAACGAATTGATTTTTTCGCTGACAGCTAACAGTATAAAACAGGAGGTATCAGTATTAAAGAATCACCTGGAAACGATAAAAAAGTTCTTGAAATCTATCGCCACAGCACATCCCATATCATGGCTCATGCAGTTAAAGAGCTTTTCCCCGATACAAGGCTTGCCATTGGTCCTGCTATTGCCGACGGGTTTTATTATGACCTGGATTGCGACCACGGTATAACCCTGGACGATCTGCCGAAAATCGAAAAAAAAATGAAAGAAATTATAAAGGCCAAAAGGCCGTTTGTAAGGAAAGAACTTTCCAGGGATGAAGCTATAAAGTTTTTTCAGGACAATGGAGAGATATATAAGGTCGAACTCCTGAACGAGATTAAAGATAAAACCGTGACTGTTTATGAAGAAGGAGATTTCACCGACCTCTGCCGCGGCCCTCACCTTGAATCTACCGGAAAGGTCAGGGCATTCAAACTCCTGTCCGTGGCAGGCGCCTACTGGAGGGGAGATGAAAAAAACAAGATGCTTCAACGCATCTACGGCACTGCATTTCCCACAAAGGAGGCGCTGAAAAAGCATCTTGATTTTCTTGAGGAAGTAAAGAAAAGAGACCACAGGCGACTGGGGAAAAAACTTGATCTTTTCAGTTTAAATGAAGATATCGGGCCGGGACTCGTGCTGTGGCATCCGCGCGGCGCGGCAATCAGAAGGGTTATAGAAAATTTCTGGCTTGATGAACATGTTAAGGCCGGTTACCAGATTCTCTACACCCCTCATATGGCAAAACTGGATCTGTGGAAAAAAACAGGCCACCTGGACTTCTATAAAGAAAATATGTATTCTCCTATGGAAATAGAAGGGCTTGAATATGAAATAAAACCCATGAACTGTCCGTTTCATGTATCCATTTTCAAGAGCCGCCTGAGAAGTTACAGGGAATTGCCCATACGCTTCGCTGAACTGGGGACTGTATACAGGTATGAACGTTCCGGCGTTCTTCACGGTTTAATGAGGGTAAGGGGGTTTACACAGGATGACGCTCATATTTTCTGTATGGAAGACCGGATTGAAGATGAAGTTTTAAGGGTGCTGGACTTTACCCTGTTTATTCTGAAGACCTTCGGCTTTGATGAATACGATATATATCTCTCAACAAGGCCGGATAAATACGTGGGAACCGAAGAAGGCTGGGAAAAGGCAACGGACGCATTGGAAAAGGCGCTGTTGCACAAAGCCCTGAAATATGAAATTGACCCCGGCGAGGGTGTATTCTATGGACCGAAGATCGATATCAAGGTAAGGGATTCACTTGGCCGTCAGTGGCAGTGCAGCACAATACAGGTGGACTTTAATATTCCGGACAGGCTGGACATTAAATACAGGGGGTCGGACAGCCGGGACTACAGGCCCATAATGATACACCGGGCGCTTATGGGGTCCTTAGAGAGATTCTTCGGCATTTTAACGGAACACTATGCCGGAGCTTTTCCTCTGTGGCTTGCCCCGGTGCAGGTTTCGGTATTGAGCATTGCCGAGAGACATGCGGATTATTGCAAGGGAATATCGGATGCCCTTGTTAAAGAAGGGATAAGGGCTGATGTGGATGCGGACAATGAAAAAATCGGCTATAAAATAAGGAAAGCAGCTATGTTAAAAACACCATACATGTGTATAATAGGTGACAAAGAAACGGAAAATAATACCGTAAATATCAGGAAGAGGAATGGAGAAAGCATAGCGGAAATGACCGTTGAAGAGCTGATAGTTTTTCTCAAAGATGAGATTATAAATAGGAGGTAGTTATAAGTAAAGGATTAAGAACAAACAGGTGGATCAGGGCAAAAGAAGTAAGAGTAATAGATGACGAGGGTAAACAGTTAGGCATTATGGAGTTGTTTAGCGCCAGGAAGCTTGCTGTAGATAAGGATCTGGATCTTGTTGAGGTGGCCCCGGAGGCCAGGCCCCCTGTCTGTAAGATAATGGATTACGGCAAATACCGTTACCAGCAGGCAAAAAAACATTCAGCAAAGCATAAAACAGTAACAGTGAAAGAGGTGAAAGTACGGCCTCAGATTAATGAACACGATCTGCTTTTTAAAATGAAAAACGCCGGGAAATTTCTGGCGCACGGACATAAAGTAAAGATAACGATGTTTTTCAGAGGAAGAGAGATAGTTCATAAGTCACTTGGCCAGAAGGTGTTGGACCGGATTGTTAAGGACCTGTCTGAAACTGCAAACGTTGAACAGTTTCCGAGAATGGAAGGCAACCGCATGATAATCGTTCTTGCGCCAAAATAAGAGGGGAATGAGTTATACAGGAGGAGGAATAAATTAAAATGCCAAAGTTAAAAACACATAGAGGCGCTGCAAAGAGGTTTAAAAAAACCGGGACAGGGAAGTTTAAGAGAAACAAGGCTTACATGAGCCATCTCCTGACCCATAAGTCATCGAAGAGAACAAAGCTGCTCAGGAAAAGCGGACTGGTTGATAAAACAAATATCGACAGTGTCAGGAAAATGCTTCCTAATTAAAGTCTGTGTATAAACCTACAGTTATTTGTCATTCCCGCAAGCGAAGCGCGTCGGGAATCCTTCCTTTAAAGAACGATTCCCGACAAGCCGGAATGACAGACTGATCATGTGTTTTCAACTTTTTTACGAATGAACCAAAATTTTACAACCTTCCAAGTATTCCAAAAACTATAAATATACTGTATAATTACTGTCTGGTTAACACGAGTAATTTCAGGAGGTAAATATAAATGCCGAGAGCAAGAGGTGGATTCAAGACACGGAGAAGAAGAAAAAAACTCCTTAAGATGGCGAAGGGCTACTACAGCGCCAGAAGCCGTCTTTATAAAGTTGCAGCACAAGCGGTTGACAGGGCGCTGTTAAATGCCTACAGGGACAGGCGGGCTAAAAAGAGAGAATTCAGGTCACTCTGGATTATCAGGATCAATGCCGCGGTAAGGGCATTGGGCATGTCATACAGCCAGTTCATGAATAAACTCAAAAACATGAATATTCATTTGAACAGAAAAGCTCTGGCCGATCTGGCATTCAATGATCCAAAGGCCTTTGATAACCTCGTCGAAATGGTCAAAAAAGGGAATGCTCAATGACATTGAATCCATAAAGAACCTCGCCCGGGATGAAATCAGCAATGCCCGGCGCCTTCAGGATATACATAACCTCAAAGTAAAATACTTAGGCAAAAAAGGGTTGCTTACCGCAAAGTTAAAATCCATAGGTTCCATTCCCGGGGAAGAGAGACCTATGGTCGGCCGCATCCTGAATGAATCCAGGAATTTCATTGAATCACTGCTCAGGAAACAGGAAGATAAATTCAGGTCCTCTGAATTAGACAAATCCCTCCGGACCCGGCAAATCGACGTAACAGTGCCGGGATGTTTTATCCCGACCGGACACCTGCATCCCATAACCCGTGTTCTTGATGAAATAAGCGGTATATTCATTTCATTGGGTTTCACTGTTGAAGAAGGGCCTGAAGTGGAACTTGATTATTATAACTTCGAGGCCCTGAATTTCCCGAAGGACCATCCGGCAAGGGATATGCAGGATACCTTTTTCATCAGTGACGATGTAGTCCTGAGAACCCATACATCATCCGTTCAGGTCCGGGTTATGGAGAGAAATTCACCCCCGCTCCGGGTCATTGCCACTGGCAAGGTATACAGATGCGATGCGGATGTCAGTCATATCCCGATGTTTCATCAATTAGAGGGATTTATGGTTGACAGACATATTCGCTTCAGCGACCTTAAGGGTGTCCTGGAACTGTTCATTCACAGGGTCTTCGGCCCGGATACATCGCTCAGGTTCAGGCCGAGCTTTTTTCCTTTCACCGAGCCGAGCGCTGAGATTGATATTTCCTGTGTCATATGTAACGGCTCCGGGTGCAATGTGTGCGGAGGCACGGGGTGGATAGAGATTCTCGGCGCGGGCATGATTAACCCCCGGGTATATGAAAAGGCGGGATATGATCCGGAGCTTTATACGGGTTTTGCATTCGGACTCGGCATAGAGCGTGTGGCAATGCTCAAATACGGCATTGATGATATAAGACTCTTCCCTGAGAACGATAAACGTTTTCTTGAACAATTTTGACTTAACTTTCCCCCTTTAGCAAAGGGGGATTTAAGGGGGATTTTTAATCGGGATTAATTATTTCAATTATAAAATCTCCCCTGACCCCTCTTTTCCAAAAGAGGGGAATATAAGAAGAAAAACTCACAATTATGAAAGCATCTTACATTTGGCTTAAAGAATTTGTCGATTTTAACTTGCCGCCGGAAGAACTGTCTCACACACTGACAATGGCCGGTCTTGAGGTTGAAGCAATTGAAAAAGTCGAAGAAGATACTATATTTGATATCGGCATTACACCCAACAGGCCCGACTGTTTAAGTGTCCGGGGGATTGCCCGTGAAATATCGGCTGTTCTGGAAATTCCATTCAAAGATATCTCAACAGGGATTGAGAAGGAAGAAGGCGACGGGCCTGTTGTCGAGATTGAAAATCCCGGACTCTGTCCGCGTTATTCCTCAAGGATCATAACAGGTGTAAAACCCGGGCCTTCTCCTGAGTGGCTCTCAAAACGACTTGAATCCTGCGGTATCAGGGCAACATCCGATATTGTAGATATCACCAACTATGTCATGCTCGAACTCGGCCAGCCCATGCATGCCTTTGATCTCGACAAGCTTGCAGGGAAAAAGATAGTGGTCAGGGAGGCGGGCGATGTGAAAAAATTCAGGACACTTGATGACGAAGAAAGGGATTTGTCAAAAGAGACGCTGCTGATATGGGATGCGGAAAAGCCCGTTGCAATTGCAGGCATTATGGGAGGCCGGAATACCGGGGTCTCGGAATCAACAGTTGATATACTGCTTGAAAGCGCTTATTTCAACCCCTCTTCAGTCAGAAAAACATCCAGGTCGCTTAACCTTTCCACGGAATCATCATACAGGTTTGAAAGAGGGGTTGATATTGAGGCCGTAACTCTTGCCCTTGACAGGGCGGCGCAGATGATAGCGGAAACAGCAGGCGGCCGGGTCACAAAAATTATTGACAAATATCCCGGGCTGTTTGAGCCGAAAAAGATAAGGGTTTCATTTAAAAAAATCAGCTCTGTTATCGGGGTTGATATTGCCGGGTCTTTTGTCGAAAGGAGCTTGCGCAATATCGGGTTCAGGGTTGAAAGGGAAGGGGAGGGCATTGCTGCAATTCCGCCGGCATACAGAAATGATATTGAAAGGGATGTTGACATCATTGAAGAGGTGGCCAGGCTCTACGGATACGATAATATACCTTCTACCATGCCCTTCATGCAAATGAGTTCTCCCCCTGAGCATAAGACACAGGAGCTTGTTAAAATCCTGAAAAACTCCATGATTAAGTCGGGTTTTTCAGAAGTGATCAATTTCAGTTTCCTGAATCCTGATGCACTCGAAAAACTGAATTTACCTGCAAATGATGGAAGAAGGAATCTCGTGTATATTAAAAATCCCCTGAGAAAAGAGGAGTCGGCAATGAGAACAACGCTCATACCCGCCTTGTTGAATAACGTCAGCCTGAATCTGAATCGCGGGGAAAAGATGCTTCGTTTTTTCGAGGTCTCGCGTGTATTTCTGTCTTCCGGCCAGAAACTTCCTGAGGAGATTACCCGGTTTGCGGCTGTTTACCACAAGGACACAAACGCCTCTATCTGGCAGGACAAACATGACGGATTCTACAATTTAAAGGGCGCCCTGGAGAATCTCTTTATGGAGCTGAAAATAAAAGAATACTCTTTTGAACGTGATACAGCTCCGGTTGAACCGTATCTCCATCCCGGCAAATCGTGCTCGATTACTATTAACGGCCAGAAAGCGGGTTCACTCGGCACACTGCATCCAGGAGTTGCCCATGCATTCGACATTAAAGGGAATGTAAATATACTGGAGATACTTGATATGGAAAAAATCCAAATGGCAGCTCCTGCCGGAATAACTTATACCCCCTTGCCCAGGTATCCTTATGTTGAAAGAGATATAGCTATAATAGTATCAAAAGATATACCGGTTGAACAGGCTAAAAAAATCATACTCGGTATTGATTCGGATATAATTGAATCAATTACATTGTTTGACATATACACAGGAAAACCCATCCCGGATGACAAAAAGAGCCTCGCGTTCTCTATCCGTTTCAGATCTGCTGAAAAAACCCTCACCGACAGTGAAGTGGATGCTGTACATTCCGTTATATTAAAAAGACTTGAAGCTGAACTTAAGGCCGAGCTGCGAACCTGAAAAAGAAAGTAACCGTTCACGGTTAACAGTTGACAGTTACCGGTTTTAACTGCAAACCGTAAACTGATAAGATTTAACACCGGGCTGCAGGTTTTACTGTCGGCCTTCTTGATTTTCATAAAATTTCTGTAACCGTTCACAGGGGGCGGTTATCAGTTTTCCCCTCTTGAGAGGGGATTTTAGTCTTTCCATTGCGGTGTTTGTAACCAGCAAACGTAAACAAACATAACCCGTGAACGGTTACAAATTTCTTTACACAAGTAACGACTTAACCCTCTGTTTATTTGTGATTTTTGAAAATGCTGAATTCCAAATTCTGCCTCCTCATAAGTACGGAATGTGGGGTATAATGATATAAGTGAGAATTTTCATTTTGGTTTTGCCTTACTTTCTAAAAAATTTTATGTACAGAGAATCAAAATACTTAAGACTTTTATCTATAATTTTATCATTATTTTTTGAATTCGTTATAATTTCGTTGACAGCCTTCTGCACCATTAAAGTTTCCTTAAGCGCCTTTCTCTCCCATATGTTTACTTCTATATCATGGATGATTTTGCCTATGTAGAGAAGTTTTCGATCCCGCAGCTTATAATGTTTCAAAATAGATTCGAATGTAGACATGTTGTGATACCTTCTTAATTTAGCATCCGGCGTATCAAATGGAATACCCTCTTTTATTTCCTCCCCCTTGGGAAAGAATTTTATAACGGCATTTTTGTCAATAAACCGCTTTATAAGCCATATCGATGAACACTTATCTACCTCAAACCCTTCCCACGTGGAAAAAACAAGGGGTTTTTCTTCTGCATGGGCATTGCCAGCGCCTGCATATGCAACAAGAATAAATAAGATAAAAAATATAATAAGGAACAACTCTCTTGGCGTTATGGTCTTCATATAAAATTTATTTAATTCTTAAAAGACGACGAACAAAATCATTTTTGGGATTATTCAGTATATTATCTTTAGTATCGATTTGTTCAAGCCTCCCGTTATTAATGACGGCTATCCTGTCGGCAAGCGCAAGCGCTTCTTCTATATTATGGGTTACATACATAATACTCATCCCATGATGATTTTTGAGGCTGAGGAGCAATTCCTGCAAATCATCTTTCAAGATTGAATCAAGGTTGCTGAAAGGCTCATCCATCAGCAAATAAGTCGGTTCTGATGCCAGCGCCCTTGCAATAGCCAGTCTCTGTTTCTCGCCTCCGGAAAGCTCATGAGGTCTTCGATTGCCGTATCCATTTAAATTTACGTCTTCAAGGTTCCGGTCGATTTTTAAATTAATATCACCTCTTGAAAGCTTGTTTTTCTTAAGAACAAATTCCACATGCTCTTTCACTGTCATGTGAGGCCAGAGGGCAAGATCCTGGAATATCATGGACAAGCTTCTCCTGTAAGGCGCTATTAAATAATTTGGCGCGCTGGCCTCAACGCCGTCAATTAATATCCTCCCCTTATCAGGGCTTTCAAAACCGGCTGTCAACCTCAGAAGGGTAGTTTTACCGCATCCGGACGGCCCTATGATTGCCAGGATTTCATTTAAAGAAAGTTCGAGTGTCAGGTCCTTTACAGCTTCTGTATCACCATATCTTTTTGTCAGATGCTCAATACTTAACATTTAAGCGCTCTGTTTATTGAGACTTTTATGAACTATTAAAAACAGCCCTGAAAAGGCAAGAATTATTGCAATTAATATGAGACACAATGCAGCAACCATCTGATCAGCGCCGTAATGCATCAAATTATAAATCTTTATCGGAACTGTCTCCCTTCCGGGTGGTATGACAAGAAGTGTAGTCCCGAGTTCTCCGATTGATAGTATGAATACGATAAAAAAACCGGCAATCAGACTATGTTTTGTCAGGGGGATTATAATTCTGTACATTACTTTACTCCAGTTGCCGGTAGTTAAAAACGCTGCCTCCTCCACACGTTGTCCAACCTGTTTCATGCCCGATGTCACGGCGATTATGACAAATGGAATAAAACGGGCTATATATCCCAGGACAATAATAAGCGGACTTGCATATATAATGTCGGCTACAGGCCGGTTCCAGACCTTTATAAGACCGATCCCGAGGGCAGTAGCAGGAATGGCAAGGGGAACAAACGAAGCAAATTCAAGAGGCGTCTTTAATCCTGCCTTTGCTCTTTCAATCAGGTATGAAATGGAAAAGGCCAAACAGACTGCCAACACTGCGCCTGTAGAAGCAAGAACCAGACTGTATAGAATCTGTTCTCCGGACATACTAAACACTCTGATGTAGCTGGAAAAAGGACCTGCAACCTTTAATAATACCCCTACGGGAATTAACACGGAAAGACAGATGATTAAAAGGCAAATGCCGAATGCGGCCGTATTCAGACGTCCAAGATTATACCTCACTGCCTTTGAGATACCCCCGGATATCTGGACGTAAGCCCGGTCTTTCATATGTCTCTTCTGCAGGATAAGTAAAATCAGGGTAACTGCTATTAAAGGCAAAGAATAAATAGCTGCGGCTCTTTCATCATAAAATGCGCTGAACTGGATAAATATCTCTACAGGATAAACTTTTACTCTGAATATGTCGGGAACAGCAAAATCGACAATGGTAAATATAAATACAAATATCGCCCCTGAAATAATGTGAGGTGATACAAGGGGAAGGGTAATGCGTTTCAAAGTTTTCCAATTCCCATGATAGAGAAGGGAAGATTCTTCCATATTCCTGTCAACAGACTTAAGTCCACTCTGAGTCAGAAGAGTTACAAAAGGGAAATATGCAAGTGTAAGAACAAATATTGCACCCCACAGGCTGTGGATATCCAGGGACAGAAATCTCTTAATAAAACCATTCAGGTGTCTCCATACAATAGCGTGGATGTAAGGAGGAATGAGTATCGGTATTATATAAACAATTCCAAACACCCTCCTTCCCCATAAGTTGGTGCGGGAAATAAGAATTGCCAGAGGAACTCCTATTATCAGACTGAGAATTGTTGTGCCCCCTGCCAATCCAAGGCTGTTCAGTGACAAGGTAATATGCCGGCTGTCAAACAGGGCGCCTGCACTGTCTGCCTGAACTGGTGTCTCTCCCCATAAAGGAGCCGATATCATATAGCCGATCGGCAGGAGAACAATAATGGAAAACAGAATAATAACCGCCAGCGAAAAAAAACGGGGAGGTTTCATTCTGTTTATCTTACGAACAGGTTCTGGCTGAATTTGGCAGCCCGTTTCATGTTCCCGGCTATTTTATAATAATCAACTTCCATGACCCCTATTGAGGAAATATCCGGTATATGCGGCGGCTTACTCACACCATCCCTTACAGGTATCTGGGCTGATTCTGAAAAAGCAAGCTTGCTCTCAACCTTCCGGCTCAACAAGTAATCAATAAACACCTTTGCCTCTCCCGGATGCGGAGCGCCTTTAATCAATGCCACCGTATTTGGAATGAGCAGCGTGCCAATGCCTTCTTTGTCAGGAAAGAGCATTTTAACCGGTTTTCCCGACTGTATAGCCACATTCACATCATCTGTATCAGTAAAGCCCAAAGGAAGCTGCCCTTCAACCACAACATCACGTGAAACAGAGTTGCCGTTGACAATAACTACATCATTAGCCTTTAAAGCCTTTAAAAATGCCTCGGTCTTTTCCTGTCCAAGAGTGGAATACAGGGCAGCTACATGTGTTGCAGTAGTGCCAAATAGTGGATAGGCTAAAGCCACCTTGCCCTTCCATTGAGGCTCAGTCAGTTCAAAAATGGATTTTGGGAGGTCTGAGTCTTTAAGGAGATTTGTGTTATATATTAGGACCCTTGCCCTTGCAGCAAAGCCGGTCCAGTAATCCTCTTTGTCCCTGAATTTTTGAGGAATATCTTCAGCAGATGGAGATCGATACGGCGCCAAAACGCCTTTATCCTTTAAAATAATGGTCTGCGCAACTTCTGAATTCCAGAACACATCCGCCTTTGGTCTCTCTTTTTCTGCAATCAGTCGATTAACGAGACCGGTTGTCTTTGAAGCCTCTACATCATAAACAGCTTTTACTTTAATCCCGGTTTCCTTTTCAAAATTCCTAAGAACAGGCTCTGAAAATATCTGGTCTAATGAAGTATAAACCACTACTTCTTTTTCACTGGTTCTGGTGCAGCCGGTAAAAATACACACGATAGATATTGTCAATAATAAAGCAATAAATCGTCTCAACCCACCCCCCTTTTTATTTGAACTATTCATTTACCTTCAAAATATAGAGACTCTATTAATTCCTTGTTGAAATTCCATGCTCTTGAGGCTCTTGCAAAAGTCCCTGCAAAACGACCTGTGCCGTCATACCCGTGAAAACGGGTATCCAGAAGTTTTTGTTTTTTAAAGAAACTGGATTCTCGATTACTACCTCGGGAATGACAAAACAAGACTTTTGCAAGAGCCTCTCTTTTTATCATTTAAAAAATTACTTTTTCTCTTGATATTACCTTTTTAGACAATTCTTTTAAATCATATTTTTTTTCTGCTTTCCTTACCCTGATCTCATGAAGACCAGCCATCATATCGTCTACCTCGCCTTGGGAATTAGTGAATTCTTTTGCAATCTCGTCTCGCACCTCTACTTGATAAAATTCACTGAAATAAGCCATTCTGACACCCCCTTTTTTCAAAGCATAGTTGGCTCAACAATTTCCAATTGATTGTAGCCCAATAATATATTGACAACATTAATTTCTCTTTTGGTCTTCAGCTTTACAATGTGCTCAAAGTTCCAGCTTACAAGCACATCAAGGGAATAAACCGTGGCAACTGCGATGTGAACAGCATCTTCTATGTGCTTTACAGGGATTATACCTCTCTTTACATATTCTTCAGCTAAAGCCTCTGTCTCTTTTCCTTTAATGGAAAGTTTCTCAAAGCCTTTAATCAAGTCAAGGAGTTGATTCTTTTTATTTATATTGCCAGTAGCTTCAATTTCTTCAACAACAAGTTCAGAAGTGAAGATGTTATACCGATCAAGTCTTGCCCAGAAGTCCTTTGTCACCCCTTGCCGGACAGGATTTTTATCATCCACATATGCATTTGGCACTGATGTATCTAAATAGAGTTTAAGTTTTCGCGCCATTTACCCTCCTCCAAATTTTGACTTTTACTTATACCTCCAAGCCCTGATTTTACAAAGATTGTGAGAATATTATATCATGGGAACTGATAATGTATTAGTTCAACATCAATGACAGGATGGAACAACTATTTATTTTCAGAAAACTATGCTAATTTTGCACCATCACCCTCATCCTGGCGCTGCTTACCTTACCGGATTCTTATGTTAATCATTTTCAAGAATATTTGCTATGACAGGGACATCTATCCGCTGATATTTTTTCAGGTTTGTATGAAGCGTTATAACCTCGCTGAACATTCCTGCAGGAATGTCGGGTTTCAGCATTATATCAATATTGATACCTCTGCTGTTTTCCTCACTGAATTTTGAAGTTTCCACAGTCAGGAATTTGTCATTAGCCTCAATTTTTTCTAACACCAAAGGGTCTTTAGATAATTGCAGCATGCGCACCTGAGCAGCAGCAGTTTCTCCTTTTTGAATATTGCCGAAACTGACCCCCTGAGGAACCACAGCTAATCCTTTCCTTATATTACCCTTTAGGGTGAGAACGGTTTCCGGCCTGAGCGGGTCATTAGAATGTACTACAATACTGGCTTCCTGCCTGCCAGCATATTTTCTGGTCTCAAGAATAGCCTGTATCTCTCCACTCCCTCCGGGCGGCACTTCATCCTCTGAAGAAAGGGCAGCCGTACACCCGCAGCTTGGACTTAATTTTATAATTTTTAAAGGCTCAGAACCGGTATTTATAAATTTAAATGCATGCTTTATCTTCTGTTCCGGTCCGGCAATACCAAAGTCATAGACCTGTTCTTCAAATGCAAGCGCAGGTTTGGGAGTGATAACCGGTTGTTCGGACACAGACCTGACTGTTGAGCATGAGGACAGGAACAGTAAAACAATTATCAGCCATGAAGGACGCCAAGGGCACGAATATAATAAAAGAACCCTGGCGTTTCTCTGCGCCTTCAGGGTCTTCTTTAGTGGATTTATCATTTGACTCATTTGACTACCCGCACCTTACGACTCAGTATGCCGATCTGATCTTTAAAACTGGACAGATTTACAGTGAGCAAATGTTCACCTTCCTCCACGTTTGAGAGATCCCAAACCCAGTTAAATGGCGTATATCCGGCTTCATCCTCAGCATAGAACTCATTGTCAAGGAAGAAAACGATCTCAAATTGCTGGTTTTGAAAAATCACCTTGTCCTGCTCATCCAACTCAACCTTAACAATGGTTTTTCCTTTGAGGATAATGGTGGTGCCATCACTATCTGTTCCCTGAGTGTTTATGAAGTCTATCTTCACATCCGGTGAATAATCCACTGTTCTGGAAAGACGATAGTGTTGAGAGGTTTTTGATGCCGGGCTTGCCCGTTTCTTCTTAGCCGGTCTTTGGACAATAAGGGATCTTTTATAGTCTCTATACTCTATTCTCTTATTTCCATAGGATATAACTGAATTATCGGGTAAGGAAAAGTAGGTAATAAGCATCTTGAATTTGGGATGATTATAGAGATCAACGAGATTGTCCTTATCCTTGCCGTTCCAGTACTCGGTCACCATGCCTTTTATCCTGGGCTTCCAATCAACGACGGTATTCAACAAAGGGCCGCCTTCAATCCCTGTACGAATAAGAACCCTTCCCATTTCCGGCATCTTATATATTAAAGTTCCATTTTCCGGACTAATGTCTGCTGATGTTATATCATGCTCAATTCCACCTGTAAACGTAGTCGGATCATAGATTTCTTTTGTCCCTGTTTTATCTTCAGCAGTAATGGTGCAAAAATAAGCCTCATCCGGCATAACATTGCCATCCATATCCTTTCCATTCCAGGAAACTATTTGTTCACCTTGAACAAGGTTTTTATCATCAACAATAGTTTTAACCAGTTCCCAGTCAGGGTCATAAACGTGCGTAGTCACCTTGGCAGGTTTTGAGAGATGGAAAGATATATCTACTCTTTGGCCATATTGGGGGTTAAAAGATGTTTTGGAGATTTTAATATTTGACAACAGTTTTCCATACAGTGGTTTTATATCTGCAATAGGCGATAATGCTGATTCTTCCGATGTTCGAGCAGGTATTTCTGAAAGAAGCTCCGGTTTCGGCGAAATAGGAGCATCATTTTTAACGGCAGATTGTACAGCACATGAATAGATTAGAAATAAAATCAAGACAGAAATACATTTCTTCATAATTTCTCCTTTTATAAAATCAATCAATTCCTAATGTCCCCTTGCTAAGGGGATGATTTATCATCTACCAGGCAATGTCCTTGCATTCAATATTCTTATTACCAAAAGGCGTTAATCTTCTCAGTTCAGCACTGTTCAAGTCTTTAATCCATATCTCCATGGTCCCCGTCCTGTTGGAAATAAAAGCAAGCTTGTTCCCGTCCGGTGACCACGCAGGGCTTACATCAAGATTTTCGTCCATGGTGATTTGTTCCGATTTCCAATCTTTCAAAGACAATATCCATATATCAAAATTACCGCTCTTATCCGAAGAAAAGGCTATTTGATTGCCATCAGGCGACCATGCAGGTTGCTGGGAAAGCGAACCGGTCATTATAAGTTGTCGGGCATAATCTCCTGTTGGATCAGTTATCCAGAGTTCCTGGATAATTCTACCGCAATCAGATAAACAGTGAACACTGGTATAAACCAGGCGTCTGCCATCAGGCGACCATGCAGGCCACATTTGCGCTCCAGGCTGATCAATCACCCTTCTATTCTGTTTTGTTTCAAGATTGAATATTATCAGGTCGGTATCATCCCCGCTTCCTGATTTAAATTGTACAAATGATATGTTTTTGCCATCAGGTGAAAAGGAAGGAGAAAATTTGGCAGTCTTTTTTTCATCAACAGCAATCTGCCCGGACTTTTTAGTATTAATATCAAGAATATTCAACTGACCGTCGCTTGTTGCATAGACTATTTTCTTTCTGTCATAAGACCATGCAGGGTCTTTTTCATCATAAGGAGTGGATGTCAGGCGGACTACATTGCCGCCATCTTCATCAACGGAATAGATATCCCAATTTCCATCGACATTAGCCACAAATACCAATCTTGATTGAGATACATCAGCATATACATTGCCTGCAAGAATAAGCACAAGACATAAAATTAGCTTTATAATTTTCGTCATATTTATAAAGAATAATATATCCACGAAAGACACGAATATGCACTAACATATATTTCCTCGTGAACTTTCGTGATCTTCGTTGATCGCAGATTTTTCTGTATAATTTAAAAGAAAGATTTATTACAAATCTGTTACTGTCAGCAACTCTTATACAGCGTAACTGAGAATTTCAAGCTCAGCGGTTTTATCAACTTTGTTCAAAATATTGTCTACTTTCTCCATCACTGAGTCTTCAATTAAATACTCATTACAATTTTGACATTGCTGGACAGGCAATTTTTTGATAATAACAATGGAGTCACTTTTAATTTTAAAGGGTAAATCAGTAGCAACCTTCTCTAATTGTCCACCACAGTTATGACAGTTCATTGTATTCTCCTTGTCTTAAAATCACTCTTCCATTTATCCAGTGAAGGTCTGTAAGCAGTAATGATCCTTATATTATCATTCTCTTGATCTGCGGCAATAAGAATGTGAATAATCTCTTCTTTATATTCTGCATAAATCAGATAACTTGGTAAATATTTATCTTCAGGATATTCCTCAATTATTTCATAGGAGTCCACGGATGCCAATACAAGTTCACGGGAGATTGATCGTCCCTTCAATCTCACATTAACATGATATGTCCAGTATATTCTGCGACGTTTAATACATGATTTTATGAACTCTAAGATATCTATAGTCATTGATGTTATTTTTCATAAGTACTTTAAAAAATGCAATTCTCATGATACAAATAAGTTTGTTTATTTCAACTTACCACTTCGCGAATCTTAGCGCCCTTCGTGGATTGGATTTAGGGTAACGGCGGCTCAGGATTTATTACACCCTCTTTCAAAGTCTCGTATTCTTCCATCAGTGAATTGACCTGAGCAGACAGGTCATCAATTTGCTGTTTTACATCCGTATTTGCTTCAAGATATTCATTAACTGCTTTTCCATTTTTTCCCATATAGAGAACATATTCGTCAGCAGTTGTTCCATATGAAGAGTAAAGGGTATCCCTATCCTCATCAAATTCCGTTCTCTTTATCTCTTCCTGTTGAGCCAATGTCTCCGGATCATTACTATATTGATTAACAAGTGCAATCAATTCCTGATAATTAGAAATATCCTGCTGCATACTTTCAATGGTGAGCTGGCAATAGGAGTCTACTGTCATCTCGGCGGAAGAAATTGAAGGGTTAAAGGTAATCCCTGAAATGATTAGAAAAAACAAGACGCTCATCAAAAAATCCATTTTAATTTTTTTCATAATTAACATAATAGACCCCTTTTTCTAAAACGTTTTTTAACAGCCTGTTTCATTTTTACAATAGAAACCACCTTTCTACCGGGCTTGTGAAGTATTCCCTCCAGTTCTTTTACATCAGCCGTGGCAGAATTTATCTTCACTTTACCCTTCTTCAATTTCAATATTCATGACCACCATTGCTTCCATTTATGACAACAATTCTAAAAACTTATCCCGGACATATGGATGCAGTTTCTGAGCAAAGGTGGTAGTCAAATGATGTACCTTTATTAGCCGTTGCACATCAGCTAAATCCTGTAATCGCTCTTTTGAGGTCATCCCCGAAGCCAGCTTGAGTTCGATTAATGATTTGAGGTTTACAACCTTGATCCCTTCATGCTTTTCCATTACAGCCCGCGGGTCAGGAAAGGCGACCGGCTTAGGCTTCCCGTCTCCAGGGAATTGTCCTGTTACTAAAAATTCAATCTGTACACCGGTCTCAGCGTCCCTGAGATTACGACTTTCCGGCGCAACCCTGATATAACCTTTCCCGATAAGTTCTTTATGGATTTTAGCCAATCCTTCATTTGAAACTAACAGGTCTATATCCTCAGTAAAGCGCCGCACACCGTGAAGAATAAGGGCATAACCACCAACAAGACTATAAGAAACGCCTACATATTCCAGGCATCTTGCAAGGCGTTCAAATGTCTCTCTAAGCCGCCCGTGTCCCTCATACAATTCCTCCGCCTCCCTCAGTACAAAATCAAATGATTTTACAAGCCCGCTTTCATATTCAATTGCTTTTTCCTTATTTTTATTTTCCATTGCTGAATTCAAAAAGTTAGTTCACTTCTTTTTTTCGATTAAATGTCAATTTTCAAGCCTGAGCCCATTCCCTCTTTCATTTTTATTGTGCTTGACTTCTTTTAGGAATTGACCATAGAATAGGATTAAATAAGTCTTAATTTTATATTTAAGAGAAGAAGCCATCGATAACATTAAAGATGCCATTAAGACATACCTCCATATGATAGCTGAAGAGACAAAGGATGCCGCTGTTTATGAAGTAGAGGTTCCTGCTTAGAATGCTCTTTACTGATGTCTCTGCGGAGAGAGCTGTCAGGGCATTCAGAAAAGCTGGTTTTAAGAGGTGATAAATCATGAAAAATAAAAACGTAAAAGAAGCTAAAAGACTGTGGGACGAGCTTTGCAAAAGTGTATCTAAAAAACGCAATCCGCTTGCAGGAATGACCAAGGAAGAAGCTATTGAAGCAATACGCAAAGTCAGGGAGAAACTCTGGGAGGAAAAGTTTGCTGCTCGTCATTGATTCAAATGTATATATATTCGGTTTTGGACTTGTAAAAGTTCCTGCATGTAAAAAAATAATCCTTGAAATCGTTGATAAACACAAATTGCATACCCTTCGTATCTCCCGCAGAATTGTTGAAGAAGTTCGCAGCCATCTCTCGCCTGAAGATTTTGCTACATTTATTAAAGTAATAAATACCCTAACCACAATTGACGAAGACATTGTAGTTCCTTTCGAAACAGCGGCTAAATACGAAGCCAGAGGTCTTAAACCTGCAGATGCTTTTATTGCAGCATATCCCGAATGGGTTGGGGCAGATGCCCTCATCTCCGAAAACCGGCACTTTCTCAACCACCATTCAGATTTACCCTTTAAAGTTTTAACTGCTAAAAAATGCCTGAAGCTCATTTAATCTTGACTCCTGATTCTAAAATCTAACTTAAGCTCTTCTGTATTATTATATGAAATGTCAAATGTTCTCTCATTAAGGGAATATACAGCTTTTGTTTATAGTAAAGATTTGACCCCATATCCCTTACTTTATAGTAAGGAAATATTGAGCTCCCTGTCAGTAGCCCCCTTTATAAGATGCCCGGCACGAAGATAGGATTATGACTCTTGTCTCTCTATCCTCACATGAATTGCAATTCCTTAATATACCCTTCATAAATTTTCATTACCTTTTTATCTTTAACATTAACAGCATAAAAGGTTTTTTTATATCCGGTTAGACCAGTTGCTCTACAAAAGATAATGTATTTTCCGTTAATTGACCAACTTAATCGCCCAAAGGGTTCTGATTGCCAGAACCAATTACTACGAAATATTTCTTTGCTGGCTTTAGTCATAAAGTCCCATATATAAATTCTACCATCTTTTATATATGCAATCTGATTTGCATTGAAAGGCGAAAAAACTGGAAATTCTCCAGTAGTAAAAATCTCTCTTTTCTCTCCTGTGGAAAAATTAACACATATTATTTGATTATGGATATCATGATAAACAATTTTTTTTCCATCTATGCTCCAAGATGGAATACTTAATCTATGTACTTCATCCGCTACAAGCAAATGTATCAATCCCTTTTCCAGATCGTATAAATATAAACTTACACCATTATCACCTTTAGTAGGAGGTGCTGTGAAGA
This sequence comes from Nitrospirota bacterium, assembly GCA_011040095.1. Lineage (GTDB taxonomy): Bacteria > Nitrospirota > Thermodesulfovibrionia > UBA6902 > UBA6902 > BMS3ABIN06. The sequence continues at coordinate 11,129 of DRDE01000038.1, read as the reverse complement.
CAATGTTTTCTCCTGAATTCGAAATTGAAACATGATAAATGATCTCTTGCTTCATTAAGACATTAACTAAACCATTATTTGGGTTTATAAACAATATTTCGTGTTGCGCAAATTGTCTATTGCTGACAGCAGCAATGATCAATTTTTTTTCTTTTGAGTATGAACAATTATGTATATCTTCGATTTTCAAACTTAGATTTAAAGGATTAAGCTCTAATTTATTTTTTTTAAAGAAGCCAACTGCTATTTCTTGTGAATCACAAAATAGAAACTTGCTTTGTTTTAAATCGGTAAAACCATTAACTTGCAACTGACCCATGGCTACCAAGAAAAATGATGAAATACTTATAATAGCCATTGGGAATAATGTATTTCGCCTCTGCATAAACTGACCTCGTACAATTTATTCTCTTTATAATATTATACATTTTACCAATTTCAACCATCTCTTTAAACTTCCCCAGATTAAGGAACAGGGGGGTTATCATTTATTCCAGGAGCTGAACCAAGTCCCTTAGGTACTCCTCCCTTGCAGCACTTTCTAGCTAACGTTCCTGCATAGGTATTGCTGTTTGGTCCTAAAAAGAAGTATTTTCCTATAGGATAGGCTTTGTGTGCGTTTGCCAAGCATTCTTCAGTTTTACAATCAGGCAATGGTGGGCAATCAGCGCATTTAGTTGGTCTACCATCTGGATCAGGAGAGTTATCTGTGGGTACACCTATGAGCTTCCCTTGTTTATTTTTTTTAGGAAATAATGCGTAATTTTTTTTATCGGTTTTAATATAACAATGACGTTGTCGTAGTATAGTACCTAACCATCCATGAAGTAACCTACAGCATACTTGAACTTTCAACCCTTCTGGGTCAGAATTGTTTATCGGGTTATTAAGAACATAAACATGAAAATTTATTCCCCCTATAAAACCAATAGGATCAGCACTAATAAATCTACCAATACTTGCATAATAGTATCTTGCCCTATAATACATCAACCCTGATTCAGTATCAAATCTTCTGCCAGTATATCCATATGGATTAATAGCAGTCCCGGTTTGAGTAATAACATTTCCGAAAGCATCATACTCATATGTATTAACTGTTGATTCAGTATTATCAATAAGCGCAGCAATACTTCCTAATGCATCTTTTAAGTAAAAGTAACTCGATCCACCTCTTCTCATTGAAATTACTTCATCAACTTCAAGCCCGTGGGTATAGCTGACAATTAATGAGTTGCCCCCATCGTACTCAGCAAGCATATCGGGCAATTCTTTCATAAGATCATAGACAAACCATGTAACTGTGCCATTAACATCCTTTTTAATCCTGTCACCAAATGGATCATATCTATATTCGCTATATGTGCCATCAGGATAATCGATTCTAACCAATTTATTTTCATAGTCATATTGGTAAGTTGTTACACCGGAAGTATCTGTCTTAGAAATAGTATTCCCATTGGCATCATATGTAAAACTTGTACCATTGAAAGAGGTTAGCCTGTTATTACTGTCGTAAGTCCAGCTTGGATAACTATCTGAAGTCAATCTGTTATAAACGGGGTCATATGTGTACGTTTCTGTAGATGAAGTGGGGTGAGTAGCCTGCAGTAACTCGTAAATTTTATCGTATGTGTAATTATGTTTTCCTGACAAGGTCGTCATTGAAGTTCTGTTGCTGGTATTGTCATAGGTATAGCTATAACTCGATATTACAGAATTAGCAGAAGTTTTATTAATGAGACTTACAAGTCTGCTTACTGCATCATAGTTGTAAATAGTATAGCTGCCATTTGCAAGGTCTTTTCTAACAGTTCTGGACAGGTTATCGTACGTGTAGCTCGTAGTTTCACCTTGAGGATTGGTCAGACTTGTTAGCCTCTTCAAGGCATCATAGGTGTAAGTAGTAACCCCTCCTTCAGGATTGGTCATGCTGCTCTTTAAACCGCAACAGATGTAAGAATAAGAAACACTCTTGCCCAGGCTGACATTGGTAACCCGGGTTACCCGATTTAGAGCATCATAAGTAAAAGCATATGAGACATCAGAATTGCTCGCTGTTAATATGTTTCCATTCGTATCGTAAGTAAAATTGGTTGTAGTAGCATCAGGATAAGTCTTTACTGTCAGCCTGTGCAATGAATCATAGGTGCTGTTGATGGTATTACCGTTGCGATCTGTCCTGGCAATAAGATTGCCATCAGCATTATAAGAGAAGGTCTCAAAGGTTCCATCAGGATATGTTGTCTTGATTAGTCTATTCAATGCATCATAGGTAAAAGTAGTTGTATTGCCATTGGCATCCGTTATAGCTGTGCGGTTGCCATTAGCATCATATGTATAACTCGTGGTGTTGCCTAAAGCATTTGTTTCAGAAACTAATCGATTTAACACATTATACGAAAAAGAGGTTGTATTACCATTTGCATCTACTATACTGGTCTTGTTTCCCTGTGAATCATATGTAAATTGAGTTACATTACCTAATGGGTCAGTTGTCTGGATGAGTCGGTTATAAGCATCATAGGTATGAGAAGTCGTATTACCGGCAGCATCTGTCAAACTCTGAATATTCCCGTTAGGATCGTAAGTGATAGTGGTGCTATTCCCTAAGGCATCTGTAACAGAAGTCAACCTGTTTAAAAGATCATATGTATATGTTGTTGTGTTACCCAGCGGATCCGTTTCTGTGAGTTTATTTCCGAAGCTGTCATATGTATATGTTGTAACATTGCCTAAAGCATCTGTGACTTGAGTTAAATTTCCGTCAGAGTCATATGCGTATAGCGTTACATTCCCCAACGAATCAGTCATACTTGTTCTGTTTCCAGCACTGTTATATGTATATGTTGTTGCATTTTCTAAAGGGCCACCGTAATCACGGGTAATTTTTACAATATTGCCATTTGAATCATATTCATATTTCGTTACATGCCCCATAGGATCGGTTTCCGTCAACAACCAGTCTGTCCCTGCAACATATGTATATGTCCACGTATTCCCCAATGGATCGGTCTTGCTTGCAATATTTCCATCAACGTCATAGGTATATGTCGTACGGTTGCCGTTTAAATCCTCCTCCCAGTCTTTACTGGTAGCCGTGATCTTATTGAGAGAGAGTTCCTTGACATTGCCTAAGGGATCAATAACCTTTGTTATTACGCCGACATCATTGTAATAATAAGTCCATGCATTTCCTGAAGAATCGGTTTTCACCGTGTAGCCGTTATAATAAGCTACAGTGTAAGTTTCTCCCTTTTCTGTGAAAGTAGAGACTCTGGGAGGCTGGTTGTTGTCATATGAGACGGTCTCAACTGTATTGCCTCTTGCGTCAATGATCTGGGTAAGCAGGTTATCACTGTCATATACGTATTGAGTAATATTGCCCATAGGGTCGGTGACTGAGGTAAGATTTCCGTTATCATCATATCCATAGCTGATGGTTCTGCCCAGATTATCAGAAATGTTTGCAATCTTTCCATTCGGCCCAAGCACCAGGTCCACATAGTTGCCTGAAGCATTGGTAATCCTAGTCAGGCAACCAACGGCATTATATGTAAATACCAGTTCGTTGTTATTCTTATCGATAACCTTTGCTATTTTCCCGTCTTTCCTGAGTTCATATCTTGTGCCGTCTATGTTTTTTATGGTGTAAGTATTGTCCGCATTCTTGATTAGCTTGTATGTTGCGCCATAGTCTGTCAAACGCTCCAGTGTGTTATCCGTGTGTTCTTTATAGAAATTCTTTTCCCCGGTCTCAAGCAAAACTCCTATAATTTTATCACCGGCATTACTTCGGCCGATGATTAACCGCCGGCCTAAGTTAAATGTCCAGCCATACCCCAAAAGACCGGAGGCCCACTCCTGGCTGTTATATGTCCTTGTAATATTCAATGCCGGACCAACACCGGGAACAGTTAAATCCGTATATGTTTTTTGCAAGCGTCCAGTGTTGGCATAAACAGGACAAATCTTACATAGCAATTCACAGCACTCTTTTGAAGTGTAAGTTCCTACCCATTTACCATCATAGTCCCAACGTCCCCATAAACCACTTCCAGGAGATGTCTCAACAACTTTATGTCCCTGGTCCCAGCTTTTGTTATAGGAGAAACTGTTATTGGGCAGAAATAGAGTAACCAGCAAGATTAAGAAAAGAGCAATATTTATCCTTTTTACGTATTTGTTACACCGCATTTTCTCTCCTTTTTTCCATAATAAATATTGAGCTTAAAAAAAATTAATAATCTATTCTCACCAGGGTATATCTGAACATTGATTCATTTCCCTGAGCATCAATAGCTATAAGACCAATGCTATAATCACCTATATCTACATATTCACCATTGTTATTCTTTCCATCCCAAAAGATCGCGTTATCTCCGGATGGAACATTACTGAAAGAACTTGTCCTTAATAATGATCCGGTCTTAACACTGTATACTTGAAGCTCAACAGTGGCTACATCTTCAGAAAGTGTGTAATTTATAGTTATACCTTCTCCATTCCCGTTTTCATCACACTTTTCACTAAAGGGACTAAAATAATTTGGAGTTGCACTAATATTCGTTATTACAGGTTTTCCGCCTGTTACAACAATGGCATTATCAGAAAGATCATAACGCCAAAATCCGGTTATCAGACTATCTCCCGGAGAAGCTTCAGCTATATTGCCATTATCATCTAACCCATCCCAGTAAATAGTATGAGTTCCTGCAGGAAAAACTTCCCTGTTAACAATTGTTCTTACTCTGGTCGCATCTGCTCCTCCCCACAGCGGTCCAATAAACGCCGTAACCTCTTGTGCCGTACAAAGCTCAAACGTTAAAGGCAGGAAATTATCTTCAAATGGACTGAAGTTTGAATTAAACGAACTTCTTCGGTTGCAACCCGAGCCAAAAGGAAACTTATGCCTGGTACCACCTGTGGAATCGGCTAAATCAAGAGTTCTAACCTCCCCGTCAACTATATATTGCAAAATAGCATAATAGACTCCATCATTTGCCACAATTCCATAATCATCTTTAACATCCCAATAATCCGAATAAGAGCCCGTATCTCGCGATTCGTTGTTCACAAGTGTTCGAACCACGTTCCCATCCGAATCTTTTATCAATATAGAAACCTGTGTTGCTGCGCTGATTGAAGTATCGATATTGGTTCCGGTAGGTTCTGGCTGACCGACTGACATCGGCGTACTATTCACGTCAAATTCTTTGATTATAATGTAATAGCTACTTGAATAGTTTATGGTAGTCAACCGAATTCTCGTAACATTTTCCACATCAGGCAAGCTGACGTTAGATACGCTGCCTGAAAAATCGGCTTCCTGACTATACAGGACATCATTGTTCTCATTAAAAACTTCTATCTTAGCTCTGGACATTTTGTAAGAGGATGAGTTGTACCAAGTTATCGTAAAACCTGAAACCTTTTGGGGGGCGTTAAATGATACCTCAAACCACTCACCAGAAGTACAATACCAGCATGATACCCAATATGTCCCTGTATTTCCGTCAATCGCCTTATCCGGTGCATAATACGAGCTATACTGACTGCTGGCGCTTGCCGTCATCCCTGAATCATCAAGAAATCCAACAGTATCCTTCTGAATCGAAAGGCTGACATCGATATCAACTGTAACCAGAATCTGATCTATACCTGTTAAGCCCGTAGAATCGGTAACCCTGCAGCTTGCTGTATGAGTCCCTGCTTCATTGTATGTATGAGAAGTACTTCCTGTCGTTGAAGATGACCAGTCATAAACACCGTCGCTTTCAAAATCCCATTCATAAAGTTCTATATCGTTGTCGGGGTCAGTTGCTGTGCAGTTCAAACTGACATTCAGCGGGGCATTGCCGCTTGTTGGATTGGCTGAAGCAGTTGCTGTCGGCGATCCCGGTGGGCCTGCCCTGACGATCGTATTAGGCGGTAATGCCGTTGATGTCAAGCCATTGTTGTCTGTTACCCTGAAAACTGCCTGGAAAGTTCCCGGAGAAGTGTATGTATAAGAGGTATTCCCGGTTGTTGTGGAAGACCAATCATATGTCCCGTCTCCATCAAAATCCCATTCGTAAAGCACTACTTGCCCATCGCTATCTGTTCCTGAACCTATGCATTGAACTGTTAAGGGAACTTCTCCATTGGAAGGGACTACATCTGCGGTCGCTACCGGCGGATTATTTTCAACAGTTATAAGAATGCTTGCTGTAGCAGTTTTCCCCGTACTGCTTTGTACATACAATGTCGCATTATAGACCCCGGAATTATTATAAGTATGGTTATAATCCCGCGCAACGGTGTCATACGTGTCCCATGTTCCGTTGCCGTCAAAATCCCATCGAAATATCTGAATTGTTCCAGCCGGGTCCTCTCCATCTGTAGTAAATCGAACTGTCAGTGGAGATGGCCCTGAAGTCGGGCTCGCCCCGGGAATAGCTCTTAAGATTCCTATTCTGAAGTTTGAGGTTGCACTTGCGGAGTTTCCTGCATTGTCACTGATACTGGAAGTTATGGTATTGTTTCCTACAGGCAAATCAGTTGTAACCTGATAACTTGCCCCGCTTTCTGAAATAATAAATGACGAACTACTGTCCACCCCGTTTATTTCTGCACTAAAGCTATTAATGTCTATCCCGGAATCATCGTCACTGAATGTTATGGTTATATCTGGTTTAGTCGTGTTTATAAATGCGCCATCCACGGGATTCGTAATATCTATTTGTGGAGGATTATTTTCGGTAGTTACAATTACCAGTGTATGGTCATTATCAGTCAATGCACCGTCATTAACTTCCAGATTCAGGAGGTAAGCTCCATATACATCAGGAGTGAAGCCGGCAATAGACGTGGCTGCGTTAACTATACCTGTATTGGTTAACGTACTTCCGACAGGAAGCGACACAAACGACCATTGATAAGTCAGGACAGACGGTCCATTATCAGAATCAAAGCTTGCGCTACCATCCAGACTTACCGACTGACTCAACTGCCAGACTATCTGATCCGCTCCCGCATCAGCATTAGGCGCCTGATTGGATATCCCTGCAAAAATCGAGACCTGATCATAATCACTAAGGTCTCCATCACTTACCCATAACTCAACAACAAATTCCCCCTCTATATCAGGGATAAAAACAGGACTTACTCCGGTAAGAGCGGTGCCGCCGAACATACTATTTAAAGGTGTTCCGGTAAACGTCCAAATAAAAGAGTAAGGGCCCGGAGCGTTATCCGGATCAAAACTCCCGCTTCCGTCGAGGAATACCGTGGAATCCACTAATACAGACTGATCCGGTCCGGCATCAGCATTCGGAGCAACATTGGAAACGGATGCATGAATAATTACCTCATCAGGGGCGCTGTCTGCCTGACTGTCGTTTACAGTGAGCTGAAATGTATAGTCACCACTAATATCAGGTGTTACACGTGGGCTTGCTGTATCAATACCGCTCAAAGCTGCTGAGCTGCCGGAAGGAGATCCAGTCATTGTCCATTGGAAAGTAATTAAATCTCCGTCAGGATCATAACTTCCGCTTCCATCCAGATAGACAGGAACTTCTATAAGGGCATTTTGATCCATCCCTGCATCGGCTACCGGCGGATCGTTAACAGAATAAGGTCCGTAGACGACAGTTGTATAGGTAAAACGCAGCCTGTTCGGGTTATTAAATATCCACTTCTTCGGGGAAGATATCCCTCCCGGATCAAAAGCAGCGCCGGCAATCAAGGCGCTGTAATCGTAATATGGGTCTCCTCCGGCTGTATACCCGTCAGGATTGGCAACTGTAACCTCGCCCGGACTAAGATTTTCTATTGCAACGTAAACCGGTTTTTGTATTGTTTCGCTGGATATATTCGTTAATGTAACATCGTATGAGGTCTGACCTGTCCTGCGGTTAAAGTATGCACCCGATTTATTAATTTGTACAAAAGAGGTGACATCGGTTGACGTATAAACATTATTTGTGAAAATAAGGAGTGATAAGAAAAAGAGGAATATTAAGACACTTAAATACCTTGCTTTCATGAGTCCCCCCCGAAAGGATGCATAAAATTGTTTATATATATTTATTGAAGGTTGTTATTAAACCCCAGCCATCCGCTACTTCATGAAGTTAACAGCGCAAGAATGAATCTAATTATAACGCATGTTATTTTTTTGTCAAGTAAAATTTTTTTATTTTTTCATCTTCCTTTTTACGAATCTTAATAACCCTGTTCCTAATAACCCGGACCCTAATAATAATACTGTTGCCGGTTCAGGGACAACGTTAACGGATGCATTATTTATTGACACGAATGAATCGGCTGCAACATCAAAAGCATACAGTTGAAACTCCATCCCCACAGTCTGACCTAAAAAAGAAGCGCCGCTTAAATCCCAGCTAACGGTTCCGCTCTGTGAGCTGCCTAACCATAAATCAAGGGTATTACCCCCGCTGTCTGTAAGCGCTGAACCAGTGGTAGGGTCAAGAAGATAGGCATAAAATTCATCATCATTCCCGGCGCCTTCGGTAAAACTGTAATCAAATGTCAGGCTCAACGCAATTGAGGGAATAAATACCCCGGGGTCTCCAAACCACGGGTCATTGGAAAGCAATACCGTGGATAAGGACGAGTCTTCATACATAGTTGCGCTGCTGCCGTCAGCAGAGACAGTAACCGAAGGGTCTGCAAAGAAATCGTTAAGGTCAATAAGTGCGGCATCTGCAAAAGAAGCATTAAACGTTAATAACAAAAAACTTAATATAAATAAGACACATTTCAATTTCATCATCTATTTCCTCCTTGTTCCCTTGCAATTATTGATTTATTTGCCTGGAATGTAAGCTGAACCAAGAGACATTAATCTCTTAAATCTGAATATTGCAAATCCCATTTTTAGTCCATAACTCATTGATTTTATTAGGAAATATATTTTGAGGTTTTTGTATTAATATATTAATGTAAAGTTATCCGACACAAATAAGGCAACTTATTTGATTAAAATCATAAAATCAGCTTTAAATTCAATTGGTTAGCTTTATTGTAAAGAAATGTTGTAAAAGTAAGGAAATCCGACACATTTTGGAAATTTACAAAAATAATGAGGTTCTTGCAAAAGTCTTGTTTTGTCATTCCCGAGGTAGTAATCGGGAATCCGGTTTCTTTTAAAAACAAAGACTTCTGGATGCCCGTTTTCACGGGTATGACGGCACAGGTCGTTTTGCAGAGACTTTTGCAAGAGACTCTAATGTAAGGAAAAGTGATGTTAATAGCAGTTTTAAACTGCTATTTAGAGTCTGTGTATAAACTGCTGTTTTTTATTTTTGTCATACCCGAAGTCTGTAGTCGGGTATCCAGAACTCACTGAAAAGACTGGATTCCCGCCTAACAGATCGCGGGAATGACGGCTCTATTGTTGAGTTTATTACACAGACACTAATTATATTTCAAAGTTTATTTCCGCAAAACACTCCAGTGATGAGGGAAGATAAGCGCATAAGAAATATTTATAGATGCTATAAGTGGGTTGAATAAACGGTTAGCGTCTGTTATCCTTTTAGCAATTAGCTCTATTTCATGACAGTTTAACGCATATCTCATTATTCTGAACTTTGTGCCTATGTGCCTTTGACACTTTGCGCCTGGGTAGTTAACAAAAAGGAGGGGAAAAATGACGCAGGGAAAATTCTCGGTAATAAGCAGGAGATTAAGAGATTTATGTCTGATGTTTGGTGTGCTTTTACTTATTTTGCTATCTCCATATGCAGCAATGGCAGGGTGGGAGACAGAGTGTGCGGACTGTCCACATCAATTCAGTGATATGGGGCCTGGTTCGCTGGCGCTGGATGCGGATATGCTTCCCCATGTTGCTTATGGGGGTGATAATTTGTATTACGCCTATTATGATGGAGTTTCCTGGCAGACAGAGACAGTAGACAATGGAAAAGGCGTGGGCGAGTTTACCTCTCTGGTTTTAGACTCCTCCGGCAGACCCCATATCAGCTATTATGATCGTATAAATAAAAATCTGAAATATGCCTGGTATGACGGCGCCTCCTGGCAGATTGAGACAGTGGACAGTGGAACAGGTGTGGGCAAGTACACCTCTCTGGCCTTAGACTCCTCCGGCAAACCCCATATCAGTTATGCCGGAGCAGGACTGAAATATGCTTATTATGACGGGGTCTCCTGGCAGATAGAGACAGTTGACGCGGGATACAAAGGACATACATCTCTGAAGCTTGATTCCTCTGACAGACCCCATATCAGTTATTATGAGTATCCGGTGGGATGGTCGGGTTGATCCTTCTTACCTGAAATATGCCTGGTATGACGGCTCCTCCTGGCAGACAGAGACAGTGGATAGTGGAACAGGTGTGGGCAAGTACAGCTCTCTGGCCTTAGACTCCTCTGGCAAACCCCATATCGCTTATGACGGCAGATATGCCCGGTATGACGGCTCCTCCTGGCAGATTGAGACAGTCGGGGGCGAGTATACCTCTCTGGCTTTAGATTCTTCGGACAAAGCCCATATCAGTTATTATGATGCTGCAAATGCCGACTTGAAATACACCCGATATGACGGCTCCACCTGGCAGACAGAGACAGTGGATGATGGAGGAAGTGTGGGCGAGTATACCTCCTTGGCTTTGGATCCCTCGGGCATGGCCCATATCAGTTATTATGATGCTGCAAATGCCGACTTGAAATACACCCGGTATGACGGCTCCACCTGGCAGACAGAGACAGTGGATAGTGGAGGAAGTGTGGGCGAGTATACCTCTCTGGCCCTTGATTCCTCAGACAGACCCAATATCAGTTATTATGACCGGACAAATGAAGAGATAAAATATGCCTGGTATGACGGCATTTCCTGGCATACAGAGACAGTCGACAATGCAATGGTTGTTTTGAGTGTGTATTGCCGTTTCACCTCTCTGGCTTTGGATTCCTCGGGCAGGCCCCATATCAGCTATTGTGGTGATAACAGCCTGAAATATGCCCGGTATGATGGAGTTTCCTGGCAGATAGAGACTGTGGACAGCGCAGGATGGGTGCACGATGCCTCATTAGCGATTGATTCCTCGGACAGACCTCATATCAGCTATCAGGAGACTACAACCGATGCCTTGAAATATGCT
>DRDE01000037.1 GCA_011040095.1 Nitrospirota bacterium | reverse complement strand
TTTTCGCACATTATTTTCTTTCCGGCCGGCTTCTGATTTTCTTGATACCGGCAAAGGTTTTGGCCGGGCATCCCGGGATTTTTTTTGTTCATTTTTTACAACACCCGGATCATCAGGATCAGGAGATGTTTGACCCTCCACAGCAAATACATTAGCAGCGGAGAAGAGTAAACAGATTAAAATTATTAAATAATTTTTTATTCTTGTTTGTTTTTTCATAATTAATAAGAGCGTAAAAAAAGTATAACAAATTGCTGTTAGTTATTACTATAAGCCGGGCTGGATAACAGCAATTCCCGGTAAGTATTTTGCAACTGTTCAGGAAGCCTCATTCAGCTTTTTTACTATATCAAAGGGCGATATTCTTTCCGTCTCTTTCGTCTTTCTCGATTTGAACTCTACAAGCCCATCTTTAAGGCCCTTTTTGCCTATAATTATCTGGTAAGGAATTCCTATCAAATCCGCATCTTTAAATTTCACACCCGGTCTCTCATCCCGGTCGTCAATCAGCGCTTCAAAGTTTTCGTCCTGCAAATCCCGGTATATTTTTCCGGCAGTGTCTGAAATCTCTTTATCATCAACCGCAAGCGGAATAATCTCCACATCAAAAGGCGCAATGCTTTGAGGCCATATAATTCCATCCCTGTCATTATTCTGTTCAATTGCCGATGCTGCAATGCGCGCAGGGCCTATGCCGTAACTGCCCATTATTATCTCTTTCTCTTCACCGGCCGGATCAAGGTATACGGCCTTGAGGGGCCTGGAGTATTTTGCGCCGAGCTTGAAGATATTTCCTATCTCGATCACCTTTTCTTCCGTAATCGGAGAGCCGCATTTTGAACATTTATCCCCTTCTTTTGCAACATGGATATCATGCCATTCAGCCTCAAAATGAACATCCGGCCTTATCCCTCTTGTATGAAATCCTTCTTTGTTTGCGCCTGAGATATAAATCCCTTCCTTCAGAGTTATATCAGCAATCTTTTTTAATTTATTATTGTGAGGCCCTATAAAGCCGGCTTCCACCCCGAGAATCTCTTTTACTTCATCTCTTTGCGCGGGCCTGAATTCCCCGGCAATCTTCCGGAGCTTCTTTTCATGGAGTTCCTGGTCTCCCCTGAGAAGCGCAAGAAAGGGGCCTTCCGCGCCTATTAATAAAAGGCTTTTGATAAAACATGAGGCGTCTGATTTTAAAAATTCAGACACCTCGGCAACCGTCCTTTTGTCAGGAGTCGCAATATCCTCCGGCGCCGGGTTCTGTGCGCTGCCCTGAGTTTGCGGATGGGAGACTGAAACCGCCAGCTCTACATTTGCGGCATATCCGCATTTGCCGCACAGGACTATTGTATCCTCGCCCGCGGAACTCGGGGCCATAAATTCATGTGCCAAGGCGCCGCCCATCATTCCGGGGTCGCTCTCCACCTGGTAATACCTGAGTCCGCATCTTTTAAAAATCCTGTGATATGCCTCTGCGTGTTTCCGGTAATTTTCTTCAAGTCCCCGCTCATCCCTGTCAAAACTGTAGCTGTCTTTCATGATGAACTCGCGTGTCCTTAAAATCCCGCTCCTGGGTCTTGCCTCATCCCTGAATTTTGTCTGTATCTGATACCAGACCTGCGGCAGGTTTCTGTATGAGCGTATCTCCATTGACGCAAGCCATGTAATTATCTCTTCATGGGTCATGCCAAGGCACATGTCCCTGCCTCCCCGGTCTTTCAGCCTGAACATCTCATCTCCGATGTCATCCCACCTGCCCGTTTTTTTCCATATCTCCGAAGGATGAAGCGCGGGCATGGATATCTCCTGGGCCCCGATTGCGTCCATCTCTTCCCTGATAATTTTATTTATCCTTTCCATTACCCTCCGGGCAAGAGGGAGATATATATAAAGACCGGCCGCAAGCTGTCTGACATACCCGGCCCGGAGCATAAGTATATGGCTCACTGCCTCAGCTTCAGCCGGGGTCTCTCTTAAAGTAGGAATGAAAATACTTGAAAACCGCATAAATACCTCTCTTAAAATTCTTGAATTTCAGGGCATACCCTGCTTACAGGTCGCAATATTCTATCATATGTATAACTCTAATTAAAGTTAAGGATTCGCCCGGAAATAAAATGCCATCCCGCATCTCATCATGGAGGATATACTGTATGTCTTTTTGGAGTTATGAATAACGACCAGGCAATGGATGCGGCCATCACGACAACTCCAGCAGAAAATATGACACCGGCAATTTCATGATCATATTTAAGGACATTCCATTGACTCAATAAAAAATTCCAGTCATGAATACCGCCGCCGACCAGCGGAAGGCTCATTGAACGCGCGTCTGAAACGTATTTGCTTATATTCAAGAAATTTTCACCAAACCAAAATTGTATTTTCAAGTCCCTGTGGACTTATCCCCCCACTTGATATCTTCAAGGTCTTTCATCTATTAGTTCCAGTCGGATTTAAAGGGATTATTAAACACTGGGGAACGATTAAATCCTTTCCCCTTTCTTTCCATAATTTTTTCATAGCCCTTCTTTTCTTTTTTAAAATCTGAGCATGTGGAAGTAATAGAGCCGCAATCTGTAACCAACATTAATGTCCCGGATGTGTATGACAAATATTGTAGTTTATATCTTCTTTTTTGTCTTTATAATTTTCCGGCGTTCAAAAGCAAATCAGACAATTTGTATTCAATGTGTGATGTCAGAGAAATCTGAAGAATGGAACCCTGGCCCCTTGTCCTCTGTAAAATATTTACATGGTTCTGTACAGCAGAATTTTCTTTTAAATTACTGCTCATATAGCCCTCTTAAAAAGCAATCGATTTATCCCCAAGCAAATGCTTTAAATTCCATTTCATCGTTGTATCCAAACCCCGTTCAAGACAGATGAAAATCTTATCTTTGAAGCCTTCCAGTTCTTTTAAAGTTTCCTTTTGGATTGTCATATCCATACAGATTAAACATTCCTTAAAATCGTCTTTGATTTTGTAAA